>DATMTF010000046.1:0-10753 GCA_035565015.1 Asticcacaulis sp.
CACATCCGTATCCTTGAGGAAGGCGGGCTCGTAAGCTCCGAGAAGGTCGGCCGGGTGCGAACCTGCAGGATCGAACCCCACGCGCTTCGTGCGACCGAATTGTGGATACGCCAGCACATTTCCGCCTGGGAGGAACGGCTCGATCGCATGGAAGCCCATATCGAACGCATGAAAAGAAAGAATTAGTGCTATGAGCAAACCTTCGAACACCGCCGGTTCGCCCTGGCGCGACTGGCCGATCGACCGTGAAATCGTCCTAAGTCGCGTAATCGATGCGCCGCGGAGCGTCGTATATTCCGCCTGGACCGATCCGAGCCAGATACAGGAATGGTTTGGGCCGGAGGGCATGGCGATCGAAACCAGGGAGATCGATCTCAATCCAGGCGGAACCTGGCGATTTGACATGATCGCTCGCGATGGCGCGCGCTACGCCAGTCGAATGGTTTTCCTGCGCATGGAAGCCCTCGCCCTCATCGAGGTCGAGCACGGCGCCGATCAGGAAAACGACCCTGGCAAATTCAGAATGCTCGTCACCTTTGACGAACAAAGCGACGGCAAGACCGTCCTCACGCTGCGTCAAATGCACCCGTCCAAGGCGCGTAGAGATACCGTAATCGGCTTCGGAGCCGTCGAATATGGAGGGCAGACGCTGAAGAAACTGGCTCTCCACGTTGCGCGAGTTACATCCAGATGACCTGCGCCACAGCTTGGTAACCACATTAAAAAGGGAAAGAATAATGGCTAGGGTGAAAGTTTTCGGATTTAGCGTCTCGCTTGATGGCTTTTCCGCAGGCGTTGAGCAGAGTTTGACCCACCCGCTTGGACTACGGGGCGATGAGATCTTTCAGTGGTTTTTTCCGACGCGGGCTTTTCTGGAAATGCTGGGAAAAGAAGGCGGTGAAACGGGTATAGACAACGAATTCGGCCGACGCGCCATGGAGGGTTTCGGCGCCTTCATCCTCGGTCGCAACATGTTCGGCCCCATTCGCGGGGCGTGGCCGGACGACCAATGGAAAGGATGGTGGGGTGACAACCCGCCTTACCACGCGCCAACCTTCATATTGACCCACTATCCACGACCGCCGATCGAAATGTTGGGCGGTACGACCTTTCATTTTGTCACCGACGGTATCGAGTCGGCGCTGCATAGGGCGCGCGAAGCGGCAGGCGCAAAGGACATCAAAATCGGCGGCGGCGTTCAGACGGTAAGGCAATATATTCAGGCTGGCCACGTCGACGAAATTCACCTCGCAATCGCCCCCATCGCGCTTGGCCAGGGCGAGTCGCTCTTCAGCGGCCTGGATCTTCGCGCCCTGGGCTATCGGACGGTCGAGCATACTGCGACCGACCGAGCCACGCATATTGTCCTCGCGAAATAGAGATATCGGCTTGCGCGACCGGCGCGTTTGACCCCTTCGGAGGCGGCGGCGCAACCACAAAAGGCTCAGGCGGGAAGCGGTATTTCGCACGATGCGCCTCAGGAGCAAATCCATGCCGCGGGAAAGCCCCGGTCGCCGAACGGCAATGACGTCTGGTTTCGGGTTCACGATACAATCCGCGCCTATATGTCCGCTAATGGGATGGAACGGCTGCCCAATCTTCCTGAGTTAGCCTCTATAGGCATCGATATCGGCAAGGATGTGTTCACCTTGTCGGATTTAGCTTAGACGGCCAGATCGCCTTCCGCCGCAAGATCAAACGGCTGGCTCTGGTCGAGACCTTTAAAAAAACTACCGCCCTGTATCGTTCCATCAGATCGGCGCTCTAAGTTTTTGTTTCATCGCTCTTTCTTATCCAAGTGGAGCCATTTTTTGGGAAAATGCTAGGCGAGGGACGGCTGATCCAGTCGCGCGGCGCCATGGGCGGCGGGATCTGAGAACGAGGGCGCGCCGGTCTCGTCATGACCGGCCAAGCGCATGACACTGGCGCCGCAACGCATGATCAGGTCGTACCAGTTGTGGTTGGCGCTCAGGTCCAGCGGCAGGACGCGCGATTCGTTCGGCCCCAGGTCAAGCGTCTGTTGCGGCGCGCCATAGGCGTCTTCTATGCTGGCCGTGACGCTTGCTGCGCTCAGATTGTCGAGGCGCAGGCCGCCCCCGGACAGGTCGGCGCTGATCGCGGCCGGGCCGATCAGGTGGCGGTGAAAGCCGTTCGGGCCAAGAATCCATAAGTCCGGCGCGGCGCTCGCGATTTCGGCGTCGAGGCTATGGCCCGCCGCGACCGTATAGCGGCGCGGGGCGGCTTTCAGGTCGTTGCGATCGTAAAGATGAAAAACGGCGGCGCGTTCGCGGCTGGCGTTGTGGAAGCTGAGTCCGACCCCGCGCGCGCGCGGCGTCAGGCTGAGACCCAGACTATAGGGCGCGGCGCGGCGCGGACGCAGACCCTCTTCCTGCGCCGGGGCGACGGCGGGCTGGGGCAGGGGCGGCACGGTGCGGCCGAACAGCTTGTCGGCGCGGCGGCTGGCGTCCTCTGTTGCGGGCAGGGCCGGAACGGCGCTGTCCGGATCGGCGAAGTTGAAGCAGGACGTCAGGTCGCCGCACACGCCGCGCCGCCAGGCGGAGATATTCGGCTCATGCACACCGAAACGCGCTTCGATGAAGCGGATCACGCTGGTATGGTCAAAGGTCTCCGAGGCGACGTAACCGCCCTTGCTCCATGGCGAGACGACATAGAGCGGCACACGCGGCCCAAGCCCGAAGGCGCGGCCATAATGGTCGTCCGTCTTGCCGTTGACATAATATTCGCCCTTCGTGTCGATCTGGGAATCGCCGCGCGTCACGCCGCCTTCCTGCGAGGGCGGAGCGGGCGGCGGAACGTGGTCAAACAGACCGTCATTCTCATCGAAATTGATCAGAAAGACCGTTTTCGCCCAGACCTCAGGATTGGCGGTCAGAGCATCCAGGACGCGCGCCGTATAGTCCGCGCCCTGCGCCGGGCTGGAGGGCATCGGATGCTCCGAATAGACATCCGGGGCCACGATCCACGACACCTGCGGCAGTTTGTCGGCCAGCACGTCGGCCTTGAGCAGATCGAGGTCGCGCGTGCGGATGGCGCGGCGGGCGATCTCCGTCAACGGACCATCCGTCGCCTTGTCGGCCTCGCGATAAAGCCTGAAACCGACCAATGGGTTGTCGTCGTAATTGTCGCCCATCTTCTGATAGACCTGCCAGGTCACGCCCGCCGTCTGCAAACGCTCAGGATAGGTGGTCCAGGTATAGCCGCCGTGACCGTGCTCGTCGGAGCTGAGCTTGTCATAGGCGTTGTAGACGACCGGTCCATGTCCGAGGGCCTGAGGATCGTTGGCGCCGCTGAAGATGAACAGGCGATTGGGATCGGTGCCTGCGTGCAGGGCGCAGTGATAGGCGTCGCACAGGGTGAAGGCTTCGGCCAGGGCGTACTGGAACGGAATGTCCGTCCGCGTGAAATAACCCATGGAATGATTGTATTTCGCCCTCGGCCAGGCGTCGAGCCGTCCGTCGTTCCAGGCGTCCTGCGCGTCCGACCAGGTGTGCGGCGTGCCTTCCAGGCGCATATATTTGAAATTGGCCTGGGTGTCGACATGGAAGGGCAGGAGCGTCGCGTCCGAGAACTTGTCCGGCTGGGTCCAGACCGTCTTGCTCTTGCGGTTTGGCGCGTCGGGCAGCGGGATCGGGAAGCGGTCGCCAAAGCCGCGCACCCCGTTCAACGCGCCGAAATAGTGGTCGAAGCTGCGATTTTCCTGGGTCAGGATGACGATGTGCTCGACATCCATCAGCGTGCCGGTCTTCACACGCGCTGGAATCTCCAGCGCGCGGGCAATGGCGGGGTGCAGGGCGAAGGCGGCGGCCAGGCCTTTGAACAGGCTGCGGCGATCAAGGGTCATAGGGCGGCTCCTGTGGCGGCGAGGAAGGCGTCACGCGCCTTGACGCCTGTGTCGGCGAAATCGGTGAACAGGCCATCGACGCCCATGCCGAACAGGTCGAGATATTCGGCGATCGGGTCGCCTTGGTAATAGGCGGGCAGGCGGTCGTCGCGCATGGTCCAGCTATGCACCTTGAGGCCTGCGGCGTGGGCGTTGGCGATAATGTCGGGCCGCCGCACAGGGGATTGGCCAGCGGAGCTCAGCAGCCACGCCTTCCACGGCGCCAGCACGTCGGCATAGGTCGCGACCTCGCGCACGCCGTCCGGCGTCAACAGGTCGGCATAGGTTCCGGTGCGGCCCGCCAGCGTCCAGTCATAGGGTTTGTCATCGGGCGGGTTCAGGATCATGCCGCCGGTGCGCGGATCCGTGTCCGAGCCGCTGATCAGTTGCATCAGGCGCACATCTGTCTTGCGGCGCAAGTTTTTCAGATTGGCCTGCTCGAAGGATTGTATGATGACGGGCGACGTGCGCCGCGTCAGTCCCGCGCGCTGGAGCGTGTCCAGCAGCCGGTCTTCGATCGGCAGGCCGAGGCTTGCGTGAAAGCTTGAATGCTTGATCTCGGGGTAGACGCCGATCATGCGAGCGCTTGTCTTCGAGGCGGCCTGCGCCAGGTCGATCACCTGTTGCAGGGTGACGACCTCATAAAGACCGTCATGGCTGTGGTCGCGGTCGGCGAAGGCCTGGCGCGCGCGTAAACTCTTGATCTCGGCCAGGGTGAAATCGCAGACGAAGAAATCGGTGGTCAGGACGCCATCGAGGCGCCGTGTGCGTTTGCGGTCGGCGAATTCTGGCCGCGAGGCGACATCTGTCGTGCCGGACATGTAGGCGTCGTGGCGCACGACCAGGTGGCCATCCTTGGTCGCAACCACATCGGGCTCGATGAAATCGGCGCCGTAGCGAATGGCCAGCTCATAGCCGGGCAGGGTGTGCTCGGGCAGATGGCCAGGCGCGCCCCTGTGGCCGATGATCAGCGGCGGCTGCGAAGGGGCGGCGGCGTGCGCGGCGAACGGCATGGCGAGGCCTGATGTGAGGAAGACGCGGCGGCTGAGCATGGCGTAAATCTGAAAAGAAGGGAAGGCTGGCCGCAGAACGCGCGGCCAGCCTCAAGTTTACTGGGACCGTGAAAATCAGAAGCTCTTGCGCACGGTCACGAAGACCCGGCGCGGCGCGCCGACCATGACGGTCTGCGCGGTGTTATTCGGATCGCTGTTGACGAAGCCGGCTTCGCCGATCGTGCCGATATAGTTGGCGTCGAGCAGGTTGGTGACGTTGAGCTGCAGATCAAGCTTGGCCTGGCTGAAGTGATAGCCAGCGCTCAGATCGGCCACGGTCGAGGCCTTAACCCTGCCGCCGACATTGGTGTAGGTGTAGTAGCGCGGGCCGAGATAATTGGCCGACAGGGTCGCGAACAGGCCGCCATTGTCATAGGACAGCTCGGTCTTGACCATGTTTTTCGGCGAGTTGACGACGGTCTTGTTCTTAGTATTGGCCAGAACCGCGCCGGTTGCGTCGACCACGTCATCCTTATACTTGGAGTCGTTATAGCTGTAAGCGGCGTAAAGCTTCCATTCCGGCGTCATGCGGTATGTGGCCGCCAGTTCCAGACCGTTGGTCTGGACCGAGCCGACGTTCGACAGCACCGGGGTGTTGCCGAGAATGGCCGGCCCTTGCTGGATCGCCAGGATGCGGTTCTTGAAATCGACATGGTACAGGGCTGCGACGCCTTGCAGGCGATCCATACGGAAGCGCCAGCCGCCTTCGATCGTCTTGGAGCTTTCCGGCTTCAGATGGTCCTTGATGTAGTCCACGACGCTTTGCGACTGGGCTGCAAACGGACCGGCGGTGGCGGCGGAGACGTAGGCGTCCATGTTTTCAGAATAGGAGGCGAACAGTTCGTTGCCGCGGTTCAGCGTATAGACCGCGCCGAGCTGCGGCAGGAACTTGTCGCGCGACGACAGGCGCGCCTCCATCGAATTGCCGACGACAGTATGGACGCGGTTGATCACCTCAAGCGACTTGAAGCCGTAGTTCAGCTTGAAGGCGGGGGTCAGCGACCAGACGTCCTGCAGGTACAGATTGGTCGTCTTGGTGTTAAAGGCGTATTCCCACTGGGTGTAGAAGGGATCCGACTGGAAGCCGAGCGAGTCGCGGTGGGTGGCGGCGAGGCTCTCACCGTAGAAACGGCGCGCCTGGTTGAAATTATTGTCCTCGTACCAGCCGCCGGCGGAGACCTGATGCGCGCCCAGATCGAATTTCAGGCCGAAGGTCATGCCCGTGCGATTGATCTTGTACTCGGTTGTGCGGATCGAGATGTAGGCGTCGTCCGTGCTGGCCGGATTATACAGCGCCGGGGCGAAGGCCGCCATATCGGCATTGCCCGGCGAGGGCAGATAGGGCGTGGTCCACAGGCCCTGGCCCTTATTGTCGTGGTGATAGATCTCGCCCGTAAAGGTGACGACGTCGCCCAGATGCTGTTCGGTCGAGATGGCCGACAGCGTATCGTTGCGCACGCCGGCGCCGTAATAATAGGCGTCGTCCACGGTCTCGATCGGCGCCGGATAGACGGGCGCGACGCTTGTTCCGCTCAAGGCCGAGGCGATCACCGAGGTCTGATAGGCCTTGGCGACCTGGTTGGCCAGCGCCCAGTCGGGCTGGAAGTTGTCGAACTTGCGCCCCAGACGGTCGGTCATGCTGAGCGACAGATCCTGATAGTCCTGCTCGCGGCGTTCGGAGTGATTGACGAAGGCCGTAATCTCGCCCGTATCGCCGGTCGGCAGCACCCATTTGGTGTCGGCCTGTTTGGCGCGCTGCTCGCCATAGCCCTTCCATTTGTCCGTTTTCTGATCGACCAGCGAGATATAACCGCGCAGGCCGCCGAGCGCGTCGATAGCGCCGGTTTCAAAGCGGCCATAAAGGCGATGCATGCTGTCCTGGCCCAGCGTGCCGGACAGTTCTCCGCCCATGTCATGCGACGGATCTCGCGAGGTGAAGACCAGGGCGCCGCCGAGGTTCGAGGACGAGGCCGTTTCCAGCGCGCCAGCGCCCTGCGCCAGTTCGGTGCGCGCGACGTCTTCGTTGATGATGGCGCGAGAAATATGCAGACCGTTGTAGTTGCCGTAGGACATATCGCCCAGAGTAACGCCGTCCAGCGTAAAGCCCATCTGGTTCTGGCTGAAGCCGCGAATGGTCATATAGGTCGACCATTCATAGGCGCCGAACGGGTCGGCGGACTGAAAGTTTACGCCTGGCAGCTTGTTGATCACCTTCAACGGGCTGGTGCCGGGCGCGCTCAGGGTGATATCCTGCGCCTTGACGGTTTCGGTCTGACGGCTCTGGCCGTGGCCATAGACCACGACTTCCGTAGTATCCGAGGCGGCGGCGGGAATGGCGGCCTGAGCATAAGCGCCGCCAGCGGCGAGAAGCGCGGCGGCGGCCACGGTATGGATAAGCGTGAATTTCATGTCACATTCCTCTGAGGCCGGAAGCGGCCCCCTGGAGGTGCGCTCATACCGAAGCTTCATGACGGATCAGAGATGAAACGCTGACGGTTGCATGTCAGATGCACTACAGAATTGCGAAAGCTATTAGTATTTGAAAAACAATGACTTTATCAAAATAATTTTGTTGCTGCAACGCAACATCACTGTGCGAAAACAAGCAGGGACGCCGCGAGGTATGGAGCGCCGGGAGCGACGGGCGTCATCGGACTCGCGCGGCTCGGTCGGCGCCGCGCGGAATTGCCTGGAGGCTTACGATCCTGCCCAGCAGACGATCAACCATTTCAAAGGACTCGGCAACGTCGTCGTACTCATGGGCGGTGAGCATCAAAATTTTGTCGGCGAGCAACGCGAGAAAGGCCGCAACGTCCCAGTCCTGGCCGAGGAGTTCAGCGCAGAACCGGTCGAACTGGGCAGCGGCGGCGTTAAATAGTCAATGATTAATTTCTCATACTTTTTGTTAGGCGATGTACGCCTGTAGCCGCCATTTATTAATGTCGCACTCGTGCCAGTTAGAGATGGCGCCCTCTTACAAGTTTGTGGGAGGTCCTCTAAATGGTGCTACATATTATGAGCGACAAAGAACTTTCGCGGCTTGATGTTCTGCGCGATCTATCGACCGGACGGCTCACGGTTTCGGCAGCGGCGGAACTCATGGGGCTTGAGCGTCGACAAGTCCAACGTCTGGTTAAAGCGTATCAGGCTCAGGGCCCAACGGCGCTCATTTCCAAGAAGCGCGGCCAACCGAGCAACCGTCAGATGCCAGAAAGTCTGAAGTCCCAGACGTTGGCGATTATCCGCGAACGCTACGCGGATTTCGGGCCTACCTTGGCGGCTGAGAAGCTACGCGAGGTCCACGGCATCACGATTGGGCGCGAGACGTTGCGGCTCTGGATGCTGGAGGCCGGTCTCTGGGCGGACAGGCAGAAACGCCGCGGACGGGTTTATCAGCCGCGCTATCGCCGGGAGTGCGTCGGCGAGCTGGTCCAGGTCGACGGCTCCGAGCACTGGTGGTTCGAGGATCGCGGCCCGCAATGCACCCTGCTCGTTTTCATCGATGACGCCACCAGTCGGCTGATGCACCTGCAGTTCGTCCAGTCGGAGTCGACGTTCGCCTATTTCAACGCCACGCAGCGGTATCTGGAGCAGCATGGCAAGCCTAACCGCAAGTCAGACACTGAAAGCACGCTTCGATATCCTTCTGAGTATCCCTGGAATAGGAGAAATCGCGGCCTTCTGCTTGCTTATCGACATGCCGGAACTCGGTACGCTTGATAACAAACAAGCTGCCGCCCTGATGGGCGTTGCCCCAATGACAAGAGAATCCGGAACGAGGGTGGGCCGCGCCTCCATCAAAGGCGGGCGGCGCGACCTCAGGCACAACCTCTACATGCCAGCATTGGTCGCGTGCCGGTACAACATAGACTTCAAGGCAATGTACCAGAGGCTAACAGCAGCCGGAAAACCCGCAAAGGTCGCCATAACCGCGGTGATGCGAAAACTCACCATCCTCGCAAACGTGCTGCTCAGAAAAAACAAAAAATGGTTTGATCTTAACGCTTGACCATAACGGATACTTTCCATGGTTTTCGTGATCAACAAAAAAGCAACGGTGTTTGGGATCAAGCGGGATTGAGCCTTTGTTCTCGTAGTCTTGCGTTGAGGACAATGATCATCTTTCGCATGACGGCGACGATGGCGACCTTGCCGGGCTTTCCGGCGGCTCGGAGCTTTTCGTAGAAGGCCTTGATATTGGGATCGAAGCGGATGGCTGGCAGGGCGGCGACGTAGAGGGCGTCCCTTACGGGCTGTCTGCCGCCCGAGATCGCGCGCCTGCCGCGCATGAGGCCGCTGTCTCGGTTGAGGGGCGCCACCCCGACCAGCTTGGCGACCTGTCGTTTGTCGAGATGCCCCAGTTCAGGCAATCCAGCGAGAAGGAAGCAAGCTGTGCGCAGCCCGACACCCTTGAGCGACATGAGCGCGTCTGCCTTTTGGCGCAGGCGCTCATCTGTCTCCAGGCACGCCTTCATCTCGGCCACGACGGCCTCGCGTTGTTCGAGAAGAAAGCGCAGGCTGTCCTCAATCCAGGCCCTTGTCCGCCCGCTCAGTTTCTCGCGACGGTTCTTCTCCTGAACAATCATGTGCGACAGTTGCCGGTAGCGCAGGACGAGGTCGCACAGCAGACCTTGCGCGCCTTCGGGTGCGATCAGTACGCGCGTCTGCATGCGCCGACCATAGTCAGCCAGAACGAAGGCGTCGATCTGATCGATCTTGGCCAACTGGCCACAAGCCCTGGCAAACTGGCGAATCTGTTTGGCGTTCACTCGGGCGACAGGCATGGCCGCTCCCAGCAAGGCGTCCATTACCCTCCGCTCATAGCCGCCGGGGGCTCCAGGATCAGGCGTTCAAGGCCTTCAACGGATGACAGAAAGGCCAAGAACGACGTCACGCCTTCGGCCGTATTGGCATAGGTGGCGGTCTTCTTTTCCGGCAAAAGACAGATATCGAAAGAGGATTTCGATATGTCGATGCCGACAAAATGCGTAGTATAAGTCACAGGCTTGGTCTCCCTTATACGCGAGCGCGAAGCTCTCTCAACGGTCCGACTAAGCCTCAAGGTGTGCGAAGGGTTCTGCTTTTTTACGAACGTAGGTTCTTGCCCCGAGTGGGCTCAACCGCTTCACACACCGCCATTGCGGTGTTGCAACCACCCCAATGACAAAGAGGCCGGTGCATCTTAACAAATGCACCGGCCCTTCCAATGTATAAGCCTCCGCGAACGGAGGCTTTTCAGGACGATCCACAAAGACGCCTACGCCTTGGTGTCGATATTCTCGCCTGCGTCTTCCGGCGCTTCGGGCGCATAGCCGTTGGTCTGCGGCGCGGCGGCCTTGCGGGCGGCGACGGCGACCATGGCCGGACGAATCACGCGGCCGAACAGCTCATAGCCCGCCTGCATGACGGTGACGACGCCGCCGCCATCAACATCGTCGGACGGAATTTCGCTGACCGCCTGATGCAGGTGCGGATCGAACTTCTCGCCTTTCAGCGGCGCGATCTTCTTGACGCCATTGCGCTCAAACGCCCCGGCCAGTTCCTTCTCGGTCATGTCGATGCCAGCGACGAAGTTCTTGAACGCCGGATCGGCGATCTCCGCCGGGGTCGCGCCCAAGGCGCGTTGCAGGATATCGGCCACGCCCAGGAGGTCGCGGGCGAAGCGCTGGATCGCGAAAGCGCGCGCGTCGTTCATGTCGCGCTCGGCGCGGCGCTTGACGTTTTCGGCGTCGGCGGCGTAGCGCAGGGCCTGTTCCTTCAGAGCCGCATTCTCCGCCGTCAGCTTTTCCAGCTCGGCATT
>DATMTF010000047.1:0-3756 GCA_035565015.1 Asticcacaulis sp.
CGCCGCAACATAATTCTTGACCTGCTGTTGCGGCTGCGATATAACGACGTTCATCCGGGCAGGATGTCCGGCGGTAAGGAACATCGAGATCGTTCCCCAAGTTCCGGCTTGTCCAACCTCATTCATCCTAAAGGAGCCTTCCCATGGTAGAAGCTGCTGAAACCCTGAAGTCGACCGTTGAAAAAATGTCCGCCGCCGGCAATCAGGCGTACAAGGATTCGGTCGAAAAGACCCTGACCGCTCTGAACGAAGTCAGCGCCCTGTCCAAGAGCAATGTCGAAGCCGTGGTCGAAAGCATGACCGCCGCCACCAAGGGCGCGGAAACTGTCGGCGCGCAGGCCATGGCCTACTCCAAGAAGTCCTGGGACGACGCCGTCGCCGCCGCCAAGACCCTGTCGGGCGCCAAGAGCGTGCAGGAAGTCATCGAACTGCAATCCAAGTACGCCAAGTCGTCGATGGAAGCCTATGTGTCTGAAATGAACCAGATGGCCGAAACCCTGTCGGCTTCGTTCAAGGACACGTTCAAGCCGATCAACGCGCGCGTCACCGCGACGGTTGAGAAGTTCCAGAGCTACCGCTAATCGGTCGATCTGATCTGATAACGAAGGCCCTGCGCTTGATGGCGCGGGGCCTTTTGGCGTTGTCGCTTACATCACAAAAGAATCTGTGATCGCCTTGTGATGGCGGGGCGCATTTACCCTCTTAACAGCTTCGTTGTTTGCACTATCTTGTCATTCAGCGACTCCGACATATCTAAGAGGAGTGGTTTGATGAAAGCGCGCAACAAGAGGTAGGTTTTGCGTCACGACGCTCAAAATGACGTCATTACGGCGGCGGAAAAAGGCATGGCGGGGACGCGCCCGTCAGGGTCGCCGCTGGCGGTGGTGGAGGCGCGGCCTAAGCCGCAGAAGCCCTCCCTGTACCGGGTGCTGATCCTCAATGACGATTACACGCCGATGGAGTTCGTTGTGTACGTGCTGGAGCGCTTCTTCAACAAGTCGCGCGAGGACGCGACTCGCATCATGCTGCATGTGCACCAAACCGGTGTAGGGGTATGCGGCGTGTATACTTACGAGGTCGCCGAGACCAAGGTGGCTCTGGTCGTGGATATGGCCAGAAGACACCAGCATCCTTTGCAATGCACAATGGAGAAGGAGTGACGGGGGAGAAGGATTGACGGGGAAAGGACTGAGGGAGGGAGACTACCGGTGAAGCGACGGTTCAGCCGTCATTCACCTCGCCGACGGTAAAATGACCTAAACCATAATTTAGAGGTTTTGCCGAACACTGTTTTTTTTGAGTATCGCGTTTTCAGCCTCAGGAGGTCGTCATGCCGTCATTTTCCAGCGCTTTAGAGGAAACTCTGCACCGCGCCGTGGCCCAGGCCAATGCGCATCATCACGAGTATGCGACGCTTGAACACCTGCTGCTGGCGCTGATCGACGATGTCGACGCGGCGGCGGTGATGAACGCCTGCAATGTCGATCTGGCCAAGCTGCGCACCGCTCTTGACGCCTATATCGAGACCGACCTGAAATCCCTGGTCGAGCCCAATTCCGAAGAGGCCAAGCCGACTGCGGGCTTCCAGCGCGTGATCCAGCGCGCCGTCATCCACGTTCAGTCTTCGGGCCGCGACGAGGTCACCGGCGCGAATGTGCTGGTCGCCATCTTCTCCGAGCGCGAATCGCACGCCGCCTTCTTCCTGCAGGAGCAGGAAATGACGCGCTATGACGCGGTCAACTATATCGCCCACGGCATCGCCAAAAAGCCCGGCGCCTCGGAGCCGCGCGTCGTGCGCGGCGCCACCGAGGACAATGCTTCCGGTGACGACAAGGCCAAGGGCGGTTCGACCGACGCGCTCTCGACCTATTGCGTCGATCTCAACGAAAAGTCGCGCCACGGCAAGGTCGATCCGCTGATCGGCCGCTCCGCCGAGGTCGAGCGCTGCATCCAGATCCTGTGCCGCCGCACCAAGAACAATCCGCTGCTGGTCGGCGATCCGGGCGTCGGCAAGACGGCCATCGCCGAAGGTCTGGCCAAGAAGATCGTCGACGGCGAGGTGCCCGAAGTCCTGGCGGGCGCGACCATCTATTCGCTCGACATGGGCACGCTGCTGGCCGGCACCCGCTATCGCGGCGACTTCGAGGAGCGCGTCAAGCAGGTCGTCAAGGAACTGGAAGCCCACCCGAACGCCGTTTTGTTCATCGACGAAATCCATACGGTGATCGGCGCGGGCGCAACCTCCGGCGGCGCCATGGACGCCTCGAATCTGCTGAAACCGGCCCTGGCGGCGGGCACCCTGCGCTGCATGGGCTCGACCACCTATAAGGAATATCGTCAGCACTTCGAGAAGGACCGGGCGCTTGTCCGCCGCTTCCAGAAGATCGACGTCAACGAGCCGACGCTCGACGACACCATCAAGATTCTGAAAGGCCTCAAGCCCTATTACGAGACCTTCCACCATCTGAAATACACCGATGCGGCCATCAAGTCGGCGGTCGAGCTGTCGGCGCGCTACATCACCGACCGCAAGCTGCCCGACAAGGCCATCGACGTGATCGACGAAGCGGGCGCCTTACAGATGGTCGTGCCGGAATCGAAGCGGAAAAAGATCATCGGCCCCAAGGAGATCGAACATGTGATCTCCAAGATCGCCCGTGTGCCGTCCAAGTCGGTGTCGCGTGACGACACCCAGGCTTTGCGCGACCTCAATGCCGACCTGCAACGGGTCGTCTATGGTCAGGACGAGGCCATCGAACAGCTTTCGACCGCGATCAAGCTGTCGCGGGCGGGCCTGCGCGATCCGCAAAAGCCGATCGGCTGCTACCTGTTCTCCGGTCCCACCGGCGTCGGCAAGACCGAAGTCGCCAAGCAACTGGCCGCCACCCTCGGCATCGATCTGCTGCGCTTCGACATGTCCGAATATATGGAGCGCCACACGGTCAGCCGCCTGATCGGCGCGCCTCCGGGCTATGTCGGCCACGATCAGGGCGGCCTCCTGACCGACGCCGTCGACCAGCAACCGCACGCGGTCGTTCTGCTCGACGAAATCGAGAAGGCGCACCAGGACATCTACAACATCCTGTTGCAGGTCATGGACCACGGCCAGCTTACCGACGCGGTCGGCAAGAAGGTCGATTTCCGCAATGTCGTGCTGATCATGACAACGAACGCGGGCGCGTCCGACAACCAGAAGAACTCGATCGGCTTCGGTCGCGAAAAGGTGACCGGCGAGGACGAACAGGCCATCAAGCGCCTGTTCACGCCGGAATTCCGCAACCGCCTCGACGCCATCGTCACCTTCAAGCAACTGAAGCCCGAAGTCATCAGTCAGGTCGTGCAGAAGTTCATCCTGCAACTGGAAATGCAACTGGCCGACCGCCATATCTCGATCGAACTGACCGACGATGCGGCCAAATGGCTGGCTGAAAACGGCTATGACGAACTCTATGGCGCCCGCCCGCTGGCCCGCGTCATCCAGGAGAACATCAAGAAGCCGCTGGCCGACGAAATCCTGTTCGGCAAGCTGGTCAAGGGCGGCCACGTCCTCGTCAAACTCACCGACGGCAAGATCGCCTTCGACCTGACGCCCTCGCAAAAGGGCGCCGACAAGGCAGGCTCAAAGGCCGAAGCGGTGGAGTAAGGTGTGCGGGGGACAGTGTCCCCCGCGCCCCCCTAACCGGGTCGTGCGAACCCGACGGGTTTTGTGCTTGTCCCATACGAACAAAAATCCCGACCCTTTAGGGCCGGGATTTT
>DATMTF010000048.1:0-2598 GCA_035565015.1 Asticcacaulis sp.
GCCGCGCCGCCGCAGACGCTCAGGCGGCGCGCGTCGCCCGCGCCAGGGGCCTGCCCCTGCGCGCGGTCAAGGCGGCGATCGCCGCCGCCAGTTTCAATCCCACCTTCAGCCTGCGTGGCGAACCCTCGGTCAATGTGCTGAGCGTCAATCTGCGCCTCGATCACAGGCTGGCATGAGGTTTTTCATGGACACGTCACCGTCATACTCTCTTCCCGCTTCCGACACGCCCGACGCCGCCGCGCCACAGGCGCACGGTCATGGCCGCGACAGCTTCTGGCTCTTAAGTCTGGGCGCGCTCGGCGTCGTGTTCGGCGATATCGGCACCTCGCCGCTTTACGCCATGCGCGAGGCGTTGCGCCACACGCGCAGCGACGTCAGCAACCATCTGGCCATTTTCGGCGTGATTTCGCTGATCTTCTGGGCCCTGCTGCTGCTGGTGACCATCAAGTACGTGATCTTCCTGATGCGCGCCGACAACAAGGGCGAAGGCGGCACCCTGGCCCTGATGGCGCTGGCGCAGAGCGCGCTGGGCCGCTATTCGCCGCTGATCTTCTTTCTCGGCATCTGCGGCGCGGCGCTGTTCTATGGCGACAGCCTGATCACCCCGGCCCTGTCGGTCATGTCGGCCATCGAAGGCTTCAAGGACGCGCCCAATGTCGGCCACAGCCTCGACCATCTGGTCGTGCCGGTCTCCATCGTCATTCTGGTCGTTTTGTTTCTCGTCCAGTCCAAGGGCACCGAAAAGGTGTCGCGCTTCTTCGGGCCGATCACCCTGGTCTGGTTTGTGGTCATCGGCGGGGTCGGCGCGCGTTACATCCTTGAGCGTCCCGACGTGCTGCTGGCGCTCAACCCGGTCTATGGCGTCAGCTTCCTGATCTCCAACGGCTTCACCGGCTTCGTCATTCTGGGTTCGGTCTTTCTGGTCGTGACCGGCGCCGAGGCGCTGTACGCCGATATGGGCCATTTCGGCCGCAACCCGATCGGCTCGGCCTGGCTGGTCGTGGTCTTCCCCGCCCTGATGCTCAACTATCTGGGTCAGGGCGCCCTGTGCCTGATCGACCCGTCTGCGATGGGCAATCCGTTCTGGCGCATGATCCCCGACCTGATGTACTGGCCGATGCTGCTGCTGGCGGCGATGGCGACCGTCATCGCCTCGCAGGCGGTGATTTCCGGCGCCTATTCGATGACGCAGCAGGCGGTGCAACTGGGCCTTCTGCCGCGCATCGACATCAAGCGCACCTCGGAGACCCAGGCCGGCCAGATCTTCGTGCCGCAGGTCAACACCATGCTGATGATCGGGGTTCTGATCCTGATCATCGCCTTCCGCAGCTCCGACGCCCTGACCTCGGCCTATGGCATCGCCGTGACCGGCACCATGTTCATCTCCAGCGTGATGGCCTATGTGGTGATCCGGAAAACGTGGCGGTGGTCGCGCCTGCGCACCCTGGTTCTGCTGGTTCCGCTCGGCGCCATCGAGGCCGTCTTCATGGCCTCCAACCTGACCAAGTTCTTCACCGGCGCCTGGCTGCCGCTGGCCTTTGGCGGGGCGATGATCCTGATCATGACCACCTGGACGACCGGCACGCGCCTGTTGAGCGAAAAAGCGCGCCGCGACGCCGTCTCGCTGACCGACCTGATCGCAATGCTGAAAAAGCGCCCGCCGCACCGCGCCGCCGGTACGGCCATCTTTTTAACTTCGGACGCCGAGGTCGCGCCGGTCGCCCTGATGCATAATCTCAAGCACAACAAGGTGCTGCACGAAAAAAACATCGTCCTGAGCGTCAAGACGACCAACGCCCCGCGCGTCAGTGAGGACGAACGCATCGCCATCGAGGTGCTGAACGAGGACTTCAAGAAGGTGACGGTGCGCTACGGCTTCATGGAAAGCCCGAACCTGCCGCGCGCGCTCGGCCTGTGCCGCAAGCAGGGACTGAAGTTCGACATCATGGCGACCTCGTTCTTCCTCGGCAAACGCAATGTCGTGCCGTCGAATAATTCGGGCATGCCCCTGTGGCAGGACAAGCTGTTCATCTTCCTGATGAAGAACGCCGCCAACCCGACCGACTTCTTCCACATTCCGCCGGGCCGCGTGGTCGAACTGGGCACGCAGATGACCGTCTGAGACGGGATTTGCGAGTTCCTCCACGCCGCCGCTGGCGATGCATCGGAACTTGGGCATGTACCTGCGCCTTGGTCTGTTCGATCATGCCCGCGCTCACGCCCGACTTGCGCGCTTGATCGGTATTGATGTCGCCGGGCGCCTCGCAATAGGCTACGGCTGCCGTTAGAGCCGCGTACAGGCCGCTTCCGCGAGCCGTGGAGCGCAATCGGGCCGGTTTCTGCCCCTGCCCTCTACCAGGCGAGATTCCCCCCTCCTGAAGGCTCCAAAGGCCCTCTCAGCCGCGCCTGAAAACGATCCGGTTCTTTTGGGACGCAAGGAGTCGGGATTTCAGGGGCGAGGGCGGAAGCGGCCTCCCTGGAATGGTTCTTGGGGAGAATCAAATGGAGTCGGGATTTCAGGGGCGAAGACTCACGCCATACCTCCGTGACAGCGTTGGGCGACCTTATATAGGTCGCGCAAACGCTGTCCTGCCCTCG
>DATMTF010000049.1:0-10084 GCA_035565015.1 Asticcacaulis sp.
GATCAGCTCAAAGCCGCAGGAAAAGCGCCAAAGGTCGCCATCACCGCAATCATGCGAAAGCTCATCGTGCTGGCAAACGCACTGCTCAGAAACAATCGGAAATGGACACAAAATGCGGCTTGATCAAAACGGATACTCTAAGGATAGCGCGGCGCGCCGGTCAATATTTCCCACAGACCGCCAAGGGCGCGAAAACCGGCGCCGATGGCGGAGAACAGCACGATCAGCGCGGCCAACAGCTCCAGAGGCACGGGCAGGGGATGGGTCAGGAAGGCCGCAATGCGGGCGATAAGCTGGTCCAAAGCGCCCAGTTGCAGCAGGTCGGCCAGGGGCGAGGCGGTCCATAACCACAGGGCGAAGCCAAGCCCTGTCATGCCGATGATCATGTCGATCGCGCCGCGCAGGCGCACCCCGCCCGGCCAGGCCAGAATGCTGACGCCGAGCAGGATCAGGGCGCTGAAATAGCCCAGAACCGGCCAGTAAAGCTGCGCCTTGAGCGCGGGCCAGTTTATATCGGACAGCCGACCGGGATTGATGCTGAGCGCGTCGTCATTGAGCGGGATCGGATGCAGGCCGAAGCTGATCAGGCCGGTCCACCACAGGATGAACAGGACGCCGAAGACGATGGCGGCGATGCCCCGTCCCGTCGCAGACTGACGCAGGTTAAGCCTGATCCTCATGTCGCAATCGGGCTGACGCCATGCCCATGCCGACGGATCGCGCGGCGCGTCCCGCCGATGGCCGGACAGGCTGTCGCCCAGATCGCTCCAGTCCCAAAGAGCGAAGTCGAGAAAGCGCAGGTCGCGCACGCGCCAGGCATTGATATAGTCCAGGCTCCCCCCCTTGCGCTCAACGACCCAGGCGATGACGGTGGCGAAGCCGATCAGGATCATAACGCCGGTCAGGCCCGAACCGATAGCCTGAGCCAGGGCCTGGGCCGGATCGCCGCCACCGATCACGCGCCCGAAGAAGACGAGGGCGGAGATGGCGGCTTCAAGCAGGACGGCCAGCCGGACGAACAGCGCCCAGTAGGGATAGAGGGCCGGACCGACGGCATATTGCGGCGTGTTTGAATAGCGCGCGGCGACGACGATCGGATGGCCGACCTCGCGCAGCAGGGCCTCGGTCTCGTCCGGGGTGAGGGGGCGGCCCCGTTCGGACTCTTTCGCCTCGATCCGGGTCAGAATCTCGTCGCGCAGTTCGGCGACGACGTCCTCGCGCTGCGCCTTCGGCAGCAGGCGCGATACGGCGCGCAGATAGTCTTCCAGCATGTCCATGTCAGCCCTCCTAATCACCGACGATCCTGTCCAGCGAAGCGTTCATGCTTCGCCATTCCTGCGCCAGTCGACGCAGCAGGGTCTCGCCCGCCGTCGACAGGCGGTAAAACCGCTTCTTACGCTTGTCTTCCTCACGCCATTCGCTGACCAGCAGGCCCTGCGCCTCCAGACGACGCAGCAGCGGATAGAGGGTGCTTTCCTCCATCTCCAGCCCGTCTTCAGCCAGAGCCTGGCGCAGCGAATAGCCGTAACGCTCGATGCGCAGACGGGCCAGGACCGCAAGGCTCAGCGCGCCGCGCCGCAATTCGGCGCGCAGACTTTCAAACAGGTCGCCCGCGCCATCCATTCCCTATGCCCCATATAGTGTATGACATACAGTATATGGGAAACAGTAGGGAGTCAATGGCGCTGATCGGGCTCCTGACCGGGGTTGCCTTCCAGCCGATAGCGGCGGCGGGCGATAAAAGCATTTGCGAAGTGAAATCATCGTCTCTTGGCTCTGGTCATTTGCGATCAGATCGGTTAGAGCTTTTCGTCAATAGTCCGACAATTAAACGACAGAGGAAACTATGAAACGCATTTTGACCGCTTTTGTTGCGGGCGCCGCCTTGATGATGGCTGCGGGCGCGCAGGCCGGAACGCTTGAGGCTTCGGGGATGCTCAAGGCCGATCAGCCGGGGCCGGTGATCGACAAATATGTCTATTCGCAGTTTTCCGAGCATCTGGGGCGCGGCATTTATGACGGCGTCTGGGTCGGGCCGGAGTCCAAGATTCCCAATGTCGATGGCGTTCGCACCGATATTGTCGAGGCGTTGAAGGCGATCCACACCCCGGCGATCCGCTGGCCCGGCGGCTGTTTCGCCGACGAATATCACTGGCGCGACGGCATTGGCCCGCGCGATCAGCGTCCGGTGCGCAAGAACCATTGGTGGGCCGGCGACGCCGAATCCAACGCCTTTGGCACGCACGAATTCATGGATTTCGTCGGGCAGGTCGGCGCCGATCCGTATATCTCGATCAATATCGGCTCATCCAATCCGAGCGAGATGCTGGACTGGATCGACTATATGACCTCGGACGGTCAGGATTCGCTGGCGCAGGAGCGGCGCAAGAATGGCCGCGACAAACCGTGGAAGACGCCGGTGATCGGTTTTGGCAATGAGGCCTGGGGCTGCGGCGGCAATATGACGCCGGAATATTATTCCGACGAATTGCGCAAGTTCACCGGCTTCTATCACCACGACTCAAACAATCCGACAATCCGCGTCGCTTCGGGCGCCAATTCGGACGATACCCACTGGACCGATGTGGTGATGAAGAACGCCGGGCATAATATCGACGCCCTGTCGCTGCATTATTACACCATCCCGACCGGCAATTGGGACCATAAGGGTTCGGCCACCGGCTTTGACGAGCAAGCCTGGACCGACACCTTCGCCCAGACGCTGAAGATGGACAAGATCATCTCCGACCACGAAGCGGTCATGGACAAGTACGACCCGCAAAAGCGCGTCGGCCTGTTCGTCGATGAGTGGGGCACATGGTACGATGTCGAGCCGGGCACCAATCCGGGCCGTCTTTACCAGCAGAACACGCTGCGTGACGCGGTTCTGGCGGCGGCCAATTTCAACATCTTCCATCATCACGCCGACCGGGTGCGCCTGACCGCCATCGCCCAGACCGTCAATGTGCTGCAGTCGATGATCCTGACCGAAGGCGACAAGATCGAGCTGACCCCGACCTATTACGCCTTTAAGATGTATGTCCCCTTCCAGGACGCGACGGAGATCCCGCTCGACATTACGGCGCCGACCTTCACCCATGGCCAGACCACCATCCCGGCCTTCAACGTCTCGGCGGCGAAGGGCAAGGATGGCAAGATCTATATCGGTTTCGCCAGTATGGACCCTGAAGACGACAGCAAGGTCACGATCGACCTCGGCGGTCTGAAGGCAAAGACGGTCAGCGGTCAGGTCATGACCGCCGCCAAGATGGACGCGACCAATCCGATGGGCGCAGCGCCGGTCGTCGCGCCGGTCGATTTCAAGGGCGCGAAGCTGAGCGGGGATAAGCTGACCGTGACCCTGCCCGCCAAGTCGGTCGTGGTCCTCAGCCTGCAATGACGGTTGAGATCACCGTCCTGTCCGCCGGTGAGGGCAATGTCCTCACCGGCGAGGCGCCGGATCGGAAGCTGGAAGCGGTCAGCCGCGCCGAGCTTTGGAGCTATCGCGTGGCCAATCCGCGCGCGGCGGCGCTCGTCTTTGCGGGCGGCGGCTATGTGGCGCTGATGCTGGACCGCGAAGGCGTCGAGGTCGCGCAATGGCTCAATGGCAATGGTTATGACGCCCATGTGCTGGTCCACCGCCTGCCCGGACAGGCGGATGGAGCGGGCGGCGTCTGGCCGTCCGATATCGCCCTGACCGACGCGTTGGCGGCGGTTGAAGCGATCGGGGAGGGGCTGCCGCTCGTGCTGGTGGGTCTGTCCTCTGGAGGGCACCTGGCCGGGGTTGCGGCATGTCAGACCAAGGCGGCGGGCGTGATCATCGCCTATGCGCCGATCAACGCCAATCACAAGGATTACAAGGCGCCGGCGGGCAAGCCGGACTATCCGCCGCTGGAAAAGCAGCAGTTCTATAATGAGTGGCCGATCGGAATAAAGGCTGAGCCGCATGGCTTACCGGCCTGTCCGGTGTTTCTGGCCTATGCGCTGCACGACCAGGCCGTGCCGGTCGAACACGCGCTCAACTTCGTCATGACCGCGCGCGATCTGGGGCTCGACCTCGACGCGCACATCTTCGGGCGGGCGCCGCACGGTTTTGCTTTGCGCGAGACGGACGGATCGCAGGCGATGTGGCCGGAGCTGGCGCTGGACTGGCTGAAGCGGAAGCTTGACGTCTAACGCCCTATCACCTCTCCATGGGATGGGGAGGAGAATGAGTTGAAATCGAATATCGTCGTCTGGCGATAGGTTTCGCCGGGGCGCAGTTCGGTGGAGGGGAAGTTGCTGTGGTTTGGCGCGTCGGGAAAGCCTTGCGTTTCAAGTGCGACGCCCGCGCCCGCAACGAGCGGGTCGCCCTTGGCGTCCTTGAGCGAACCATTGAAACCGCTGGCCGTATAGACGACGAGGGCGGGCTGGGTCGTGCGCACGGTGAGGCGGAGGTCGGAGGCGGGGTCGCTCAGGATGGCGGCGAGCTTCAGACCGCTCCCTTCCAGAACGAACGTGTCATCGAGCTTCTGGCCGTCGCCGAGCGGCTTGCCCGCGCGCCAGTCATAGTCTCCGCTCACCGGCGCGATCTCACCGCTTGGCAGGTGCAGCGTGTCGAGCGGCAGATAGTGCGAGGCCGGGATGCGCAGGGTCTGATTATAAACGTCGCCGTGGCCGCTGAGGTTAAAATAGGCATGGTCGGTCAGATTGACGACGGTGGTTTTCGTCGTCCGCGCCGTATAGTCGAGCCGCAAAGCCTTGTTTTTCAAGCTGTAGCGCACGCTGACGCCGAGCGCGCCCGGAAAGCCGTTATCGCCGTCTGGGCTGACATAGGACAGCTCAATGCCGCAGCCGGTTTTGAGCCGCCGCGCCGACCACAGGCGCGAACCGAAACTGTCCTTGCCGCCATGGGTGATCACGCCCTTCGCATTGCCGGGCAGGGGATAAAAGCGCCCGTCGATTGTCACTCCGCCGTCGCCGATCCGGCCTGCATAGCGCCCAATCAGGCTGGAGACGTTCGGGCGGGCTTCGTAGGCGGCCAGGCTGTCGAGATTGCGCACGACATTGGCGCGGCGGCCTTTGGCGTCGGGGACGTTGAGGTCGTGCAGGATGCCGCCCAGAGTCAGGACGCTGGCCGAAATGGCGCCGTCGTCGATGCGCCAAATCCCGACCTTGCGACCGTCCCGCATCGTCCCGAACGGCGCGGAGGACACATGACAGGCCGCCGCAGCGGGCATGGACATCGAGAGCGGGGCGATCAGCGAAAGGATGAGAAGCCCGGCGCGCATGAACAAGCTCCAAAAAAGAGGCCGTTTTGCAGGGAAGCAAAACGGCCAGCGATTCCAACAGGGAGAAATAGGAACGCCTAAACGCTTGGAGTGAAAGGACCGCTTCCGGGGGGATGTGGAAGCGACCCGATGTCCCGCGCGAACGCGAAACGTGTCAGTCATCGACCTGATTGTCCTACAAGACATGATGAGCGATTGCAACAATAAAATGATCGAAGATGATAACTATTGCCAAATATGATCACATTCAATCGTAAAACCGGGTCAGGCCGCAGGTCGCGCGCATGGTCACTCCGCTTGCAGGCTGGCCGCGCCGGAGGTCAGGCCGGGCGCTGTGGCTGTGACCTTGATCGCGCCGTTCGTTCCGGTCGCGCGGACCATGATCAGGGCCTGACCGTTATAGGCGTCGCGGGTCGGGCTGTCGAACAGGGTGTGATCCGTCGGGCTGCCGTTGTCGAAGGCGGCCAACGCGCCCGCACCGCCGACCGACACGGTGATCGGAACCTGCGCGTCGGGGACGAGGACGCCCTTGGCGTCGACGATTTCGGCGCGGACAAAGCCGATATGGTCGAAGCCGGGAGCGAGTTTGTTCTCCTCCGCGACCAGTTTCACCGCTGCCGGAGCGCCTGCGGTTTGCAGCGTGTTTTCGGCGATCTTGCGGCCTTTTTCGTCATAGGCGACCGCTTTCAGCGTTCCGGGCGCGAAGCTTACGTCCCAGACGCGCGCCGAGGCGTCGGCGTTGATCGGCTTCCTGCCCAGCGATTTGCCGTTGAGGAACAGTTCGGCCATCGGCGCATTGGAATAGACCTCGACCTTTTCCGTGTGCGCGCTGCGGTCGGCGGGCGACCAGTCGGCGAAGGCGCCGGGCAGGGCGCGGCTCGCGGCCTGATTGACCTCAGCGCCGACCGCGCCGGCATTGTCGCGCGTCTTGGCCACGCGACGGGCTATGGCGAGGAAGGGTTTTTGCGACCACCAGGAGGCGCGCTCCAGCCCGATCGCCTTGACCACGCCGTCGCGGTCGATCAGGCCGGACGGGTTGGAGATATAGGGCCAGCCCGCACGGTCGGCCTCGCCCAGATAGTCGATGCCGGTCCACAGGAACATGCCCGAATAGGCCGGATTGTCGCGCACCATGACCCACGGACCGCGATCCTTGGTGTTCTCGGTGCCGATGATCTTGCGCGACGGCTTGTCGGCATGGGCCTTGGCCAGTTCGTTCTCGCGATAGTTCTGGCCGACCACGTCGAGCATGTCGGCCAGACCGTCGTCATAGTCGTGGCTGACATTGGGGCGGAACAGGGCCTGGGTGACGGGGCGCGTCGGGTCTTCTTCGTGGAAGATGTCGCGCAGGCGCCCAAGCGTCGCCTTGGCGCTGTCGGCGTCGGGCGTGTCGTGGATCTCATTGCCGATCGACCAGATGGCGATGCTGGGGTGGTTGCGGTCGCGGCGCGCCATGGTGCGCGCGTCTTCGCTCGACCAGTCGGAGAAGAACAGGTGGTAGTCCTGCGGGTTCTTGGCCACGGTCCACATGTCGAAGGCTTCGTCCATCACCACAAAACCCATGCGGTCGCAAAGGTCGAGGAACTCCGGCGAGAACGGATGGTGGGCGGTGCGGATGGCGTTGACGCCGAGGGATTTCAGGATGCTCAGGCGGCGCTGATAGACGTCGAGCGGCACGGCCATGCCGAAGGCGCCGCCGTCGGCATGGATGGCCACGCCCTTGAGTTTGATGTTCTTCCCGTTCAGCCAGAAGCCGGTGTCGGCGCGGAACTGCATGTCCCGAATGCCGAAATCGATATCACTTTCATCTCGCAAGTCTGAATCTGTGACCAGCATGATTTTGGCGGCGTAGAGGTTGGGCGCTTCGAGGCTCCATAACTTCGGATTTGCAAGCGAGGCTTGCGCGGACAGGTTGGCGGCGGCGCCGGGGGCGAGGGTGACGGCGTCGCTTTTCAGAGTCGCGACCGATTTGCCGTCGGGCGCGATAAGGGCGATTTCAAGATGCGCAAGCACCGGCTTATCCGTCGTGTTGATCGCCTCGCTATTGACCCTGACCGTCGCGCTGGCGGCGGTGATCGACGGCGTTGAGATGGCGGTTCCGTCGGTGACGAGGTGGACCCTGTCCTCCAC
The DNA here is from genome assembly GCA_035565015.1 of Asticcacaulis sp. Classification (GTDB taxonomy): domain Bacteria; phylum Pseudomonadota; class Alphaproteobacteria; order Caulobacterales; family Caulobacteraceae; genus Asticcacaulis. The sequence continues at coordinate 7,401 of DATMTF010000049.1, forward strand.
GATCAGATGGACGTGACGGTAAATCCCGCCGCCCGCATACCAGCGCGAGGCGGGCTGGTCCGAGGTGTCGGCGCGCACCGCGATCACATTGTCGCCCGACTTGAGATATGGCGTCAGGTCGTACTGGAAGGTAGCGTAGCCGTTAGGGCGAAAGCCGAGATGATGGCCGTTGATCCAGACGCCGGAGCGCTCCATCACGCCGTCGAAGCGGATGGCCACGTCCTTATCCGTGGCGTCGGCGGGCAGGGTGAAGGTCTTGCGATACCAGACCGCGCCGCTAGGCAGCCATGCGCCGGAGCCGGTCGTCGGCGCATCCTGGCTGAACGGTCCCTTGATCGCCCAGTCATTGGGCAGGTCGACATGCGTCCAGTTGGCGTCGGAGGCTTCAGGGACGGGGCCTTTGCCGGTGTCGCCCTTGTGGAACAGCCAATTGGCGTCAAAATTGACGGTTTCCGCTTGGACGGTCCCGGTCATGAGCGCGGCCAGCGCAGCGCCGGTCAGCATGAGGTTGCGCATGATTTTCTTATCCCTGATCGTTTTTAGGCTCCCCGGCCGGGCCGCAGGTTAACAAGGCGCGGCTGGGGCGGCAAGATCGCTTGTGATCTAAATTGTATTGAAATGCGCATATGTGATCAAACATGCGAAACGCCTCTTGCAGTTTATCGGGCCTGCGGTAAGACTTGCGGCGGCCGGTTGCGCTCAGTCGCCGGGCGGCTCCTCGTTCCCATCCCTCATGCGGGGGAGAGGGCGTTTATTAAAGAGAATAGCCCTCGGCGGAGGGGCGACAGACAGGGTTGATCGAGATGGGATTTCCGCACCGCCTTTTGCTGACCGCGACCGCCTTGTGCGCCCTGACCGGAACGGCGCGGGCCGAGGGGCCGGACGGGCTGCTGTTCTCACTGTCGGGCGAACACGGGCTGAACGCGGAGACGGCGGGCGGACAGGCCGGGCCGATTTTCGCGACCCGTGCGGACAAAACCGACGGCGTGGTCGGCAAGGGGCTGCATTTCAATCCGGGCCTGTCACTGGCCTGGTCGGCGCCGGGCAATATCTATGCGCGGCGCGGCGCGGTCTCCTTCTGGTTCCGGGCGAAGACGCCACTGGGCCACACGCCGTTTCCGGTGTTCCGCGTGTCGAAAAGCGACGGGACGAGCTGGGACATGCAGTTCCTGCGCATTGATTGGAACGGGCATGGTTTTGACGCCTTCGTGACCGATACCGGACTGGCGCGTACGCGGGTTTCGTACCGGATGGACAAAATCCCCGCCGCCGATCAATGGGTGCATATCGCCTTCGCCTGGGATGAAACGCAAGGCGTCAAGCTGTGGATCGATGGCAAGCCGGTGGCGCAGAAAGCGGCGAAGGCCGTCTACGATCAGGGCCTGTGGGGCTTCGGGCCGTTCCAGCGCATCGTTGCGCCATGGCAGGTGCATTCGCTCTATAATTACAAGCGCACCGGCGATCTCGACGAACTGCGCATCTATGATCATATGATGAGCGACGCCGAGGTCGCGGCGCTGGACGCGCATCAGGAGCCGCAGGGCGCGCAGGTCAGCGAAAGTCTGGCCGATCCGGCGACGCGCGACGACTGGAACCTGCGTTACGGCTGGAACCGCCCGGATGACCTGCCCGCGCTCCTGACCGATCCGGTCACCACGGTGCGCAAGGTCGAATTTACCGACGCGAAAGACCTGAAGGAAAAGAATTTCAAGGGCGCGGACGGGATTCGCGAAACCACCTGGCCGGGGGTCTATAACCGCTCCAATCTGCCGGGACGGCATGACTATTTCGAGCTGCCCGACTGGAACGTCTATGCCGCGGGCGGCAAGACCTACACGCTCGACCTGCCCGACGAACCGTGGAACCGGATCGAGATCAATGGGACAGCTTACGGTGAGCTGAAACGCGGCGACCAGACCCTGTTTACCCGCCCGGCGGGGCAGGAGCGCACCTCGAACGTCCTGCCGGTAGAGCAGGGCGGCGAAATCCGGTTCGTCAACACCGTGCAGGAAACGCCTATCGAGGAGATCGGCGCCTATTATGTCCATGCGGGCGCCGTGCCGGATGGTTATGTTACGCTCGATTACACGGTGGCGGCCTCGGCCGATCCGGGTTTCTATCCGGCGCTGGAGTCCTTGCGCGCGCATATTGACGGGCGCTATCCGCCGGACGAGCGCGCCGAGGCCGTCGCCCTGCCGAAGGGCGCGCCCAGACGCCCCATGCCTGCGCAAGGCGGCTTCCTGCCCCTCGTACATGTGCTGATCCCCGGCGATTTCCGCTCGCCCCTGCCGGGCGATCCGCCGACGCGGTTTTCCTATGGTTGGGAGAACATGAATGCCGGGCTGGACGGAGTGGCGCTCGACCTGCCTGCGCTGAAAGGGAAGGGGCCGATCCCGCTCAATATCCGGGTGAAAGACCCGACCTGGCCGGATCGCGACCTGCTGGACATCAATGTCTCCGTCCCGCCGGACGCGCCGCGCACGCTTTGGCTGGATACGCGCGACCGTCTGCTGCCGAACGGGACAAATCTCTATCTCACCGTGGCGGCGGGCGAGGCGGGCTTTGACGCCCAGAGTCTGGACGGCATGCATGTGCGGCTCGTATTCAAAAAGGCCGCCGAGGCCAAGCCTGAACACATTGCCGACCGCATGGAACAGGCGCGCGACAATTTAAGCTTCCTCGTC
>DATMTF010000050.1:0-3347 GCA_035565015.1 Asticcacaulis sp.
GATCAGCTCAAAGCCGCAGGAAAAGCGCCAAAGGTCGCCATCACCGCAATCATGCGAAAGCTCATCGTGCTGGCAAACGCACTGCTCAGAAACAATCGGAAATGGACACAAAATGCGGCTTGATCAAAACGGATACTCTAACGTGGTGTAGCTGCATAATCTCTCGGCGCCAGCACCGTGGCGCCGTCTTCGCGGAGGCGGGCGTCGGTGGCTTGGTCCATCAGCATCTGCGCCTTGGGATCGCTCATGGCCCAGCCGAGGAAGGAGAGGGCCTTGAAGCCGCTCAGGCTGAGGCTGACATCCTGGCGCGCCTTGCCGAAAAAGCCCGTCTGCGTGTCGTAAGTCTCCAGCTTGACTGCGGCGCTCTTGTCAATATGCGCCAGCGATTTGGCCAGATCGACGGCGTCATAGAAGCCGCCGACCTTATCGACCAGATGCAGGCCCAAGGCCTGGTCGCCGGTCCAGACGCGGCCCTTGGCGATGTCGCGCACCGTGGCTTCGGGCAGGTTGCGGCCCTGCGCGACGTGGCTGATGAAGCCCGCATAGATCTGGTCGATCCAGCCGGAGAGGGCGGCGCGCTGGTCCGGCGTAAAGCCATTCGTCGGCATATAGGCGCCGCTATAGGGGCTGCCGACCGAAATGTCGCGCATATCGACGCCGAAACGGCTCAGGGCGTCGCCATAGGCGATCTTGCCGCCGAACACGCCGATGGAGCCGGTGAGGGTTGACGGATTGGCGACGATGGCGTTGGCGCCGGCCGAAATCCAGTAGCCGCCGGACGCCGCATATTCGCCCATCGAGACGACGACCGGCTTGCCCGCCGCCTTGGCGGCTTTCATGGCTTCGGCGATCTGCTCTGACGCTGTGTCCGAGCCGCCCGGAGAAGAAACACGGAAGACGATGGCCTTCACATCCTTGTCCTTGGCGGCGTTGTAGAAGGCGTCGGCCACGTCGTCGGACAGCATCTGCGCTTCGCGGTTCAACCCGCCGCCGCCCTTGCCGGTCATGATCGCGCCTTCGCCATCGATGACGGCGATGGTTTCGCCCGTAGAGGCCGGACGCAAGGTTTTTTCATAATCGCTGATGTCCATCAGCTTGGCGTCGTCGCCGCGTTTCAGGGCGGCGTCCTCAGCCTCCTGCACCTGACCCAGATGATCGATCAGTTTGAGCTGCGCGGCCTGTTCGGCGCCATAAGGACCAGCCTCCAAAGTGGCGCGCAGCTTGACCGGATTCATACGGCGGTCGTGCGCGATGTCGGTCAGCATGTCGGTGTAGACGCCATTCATCCAGCCCAGGGTCGCCTCACGGTGCGCAGGCGTATAGTCATCATAAAGATAGGGATTGACCGCGTTCTTGAACTCGGCGCGCTGCTCGTATTGCGCCTTGATCCCGTACTTGTCGAAGGCGCGCTTTAAGAACATGGTCGAGGTGGAGATGCCGGTCACCTGGAACGAAGCGCGCGGCTGCATCCACAACTCGCTGGCCGAAGCCCCCAGCATGTAGGAGGCGACAATCATCGTATCGGGATAGAGGCCCTGACTGTGGGCGATCACCGGCTTATTGGCCTGACGCATAAAGGTGAAGGCGTTGCGGATTTCCTCGGCGGCGGCGGGCGACATGCCGCCTTCGGGCAGGCGCACGAACACCGCCTTAACGTGCGGATCGGCGGCGGCGCGATGCAGGGTGGTCACCACGTCCATGGTCGATAATTGTCCGCCGGTGACGATATCAAGCGGACTGGAGCGGCTCTGATCGGTCATCTTCTGGCGCAGATCGAGCGATAGCACGACATCGCCGGAAACCTTGGGGTGCGCGGCGCCCGCAATCATGGCGATGACGAGGATCGGCAATCCGACCAGCACGACAATCATGCCCAGCACGACGGCGGAAAAGGTGATGAAAAACGACTTCATGAAAATCCTGCAAGCCCCCTCGGATGACGGGCGAGCATACCGGGAAACGCCGTAAAATCAAATGAACAGGCTGTCAGAATTTGACGCGGCCCGTATGTCGTTTGGGCTGATTGTGCGCGTGTAGCGGCGCGCCAAGGCAGTGCGGGCAGGACTGGCCCTTCACATAGGCCGGATGCGCCTGATCTTCGGCGGTCAGGGCGTGGTCGCAGTGCAGGCACAGAACCGCCGTCGCCGACGGTTGCAGGCGGTGATCGACGGCGATGCGTTCATCAAAGACAAAGCATTCTCCGCGCCATAATGACTCGGCTTCCGGCACATCCTCCAGATATTGCAGAATGCCGCCCTGGAGGTGATAGACATCCTCAAAACCCTGATCGAGCAGCCACGAGGTGTACTTCTCGCAGCGGATGCCGCCGGTGCAGTAGGTGGCTATCTTCTTGCCCTTCAACGCCTCGGCATGATCGCGCGTCCATTGCGGCAGGTGCTTGAAGTTCGGGATGACCGGGTCGATGGCGCCGCTGAACGTGCCAAGATTGACCTCGTAATCGTTGCGCGTATCGATCAGAACCACGTCATTGCGACGGATCAGGTCGTTCCAGTCCTTTGGCGTGACATAATGGCCGAAACGCTGCATCGACACTGGCTCGCCCAGCGAGATCGTTTCCTTTTTCAGCCGTACGCGCGCCTTGCCGAACGGCTGGAAGTCGGCAAAGGACTCCTTCCATTGGATCGGACCGCCGACCACCTCGGCCTGTAAATAGGTTAGAAAGGCGTCAATGGCCTCGCGCGTGCCGGACAGGGTCGAATTCACGCCTTCGCGTGTGATCAGCAGCGACCCTTTGACGCCGAGAGCGTTCAGACGCGCCAGCAAGGGCGCCTGCATAGCCTCGAACTGCGGAAAGTCGAAGAAGTGATAGAAGGCGGCGATGACGAAACGAGGCTGGGACATGCTGCGCCGCCTAGCACAAAGTCATAGCCAGCGCCAGTTGCGGATCAGGGCGGCCTGGCCGTGTCGTCGGCCATCGGCGTCAACGACGTTCCACAGCACGGTGTTTTCGATGCGGAATCGTTTGCCTGTGCGCGATATGCGCACCCCGCCATAGCTATCGACAAAACCCTGAGCGAGAGCCTGACGCAGCAGCGCGTCGCGATCGGCCTGAACCCTATCCGCCGGTTCCGCGCTCAGACGCGAGGGCAGCAGGGTGAAACTGTCCCAGTCCATGTCCCACAAAGTCAGGGCCTGCGCGTTGCCGTAACGAAAGACAGGGTCGTCCTCGACGCCGTGCGAGACGATGGCGGCTTCGGCGTGAAACATGGCGTTCGCAAGAGCGACGCCATCGAACGGGTTTGCGCCCGGAAGGACAGGCTGGCCGGTAAGGCGCTGAAAACTGTCCGCCATCAGACGGTTATAGGCAATGATGTCGGGGGTGAGAT
>DATMTF010000051.1:0-1504 GCA_035565015.1 Asticcacaulis sp.
ATGTCTGACTATATAGAGGCGGCGAATATCCCGGTTGTTATCGCTACCATATCGGCCTATAGAGCCGCGTAGCGTCAAACCAGAACAGTCCTAAAAGGAGACATCGACATGGCGGACGGCAACGTCTTCGGCAATCTGATCAACGGCGAGTGGGTGAAGGGCGACAAGACCTTCAACGACATCAACCCGTCGGACACCAATGACGTCATCGGCGTCTACGCTCAGGCGGGCGAGGCCGAGGTGCAGGCCGCCATCAAGGCGGCGCGCGAAGCCTTTGAAACCTGGCAGTATTCGACGCCGCAGCAGCGCTTTGACGTGCTGGACGCGGCGGGCAGCGAGATTCTGGAGCGCAAGGCCGAACTGGGCGCGCTTCTGTCGCGCGAGGAAGGCAAGACGCTGCCGGAAGGCATTGGCGAAGTCACCCGCGCCGGTCACATCTTCAAATATTTCGCCGGTGAAGCCCTGCGCGCCCACGGCGAGGTACTGGACTCGGTCCGTCCCGGCGTCAAGGTCGAGATCACCCGCGAACCGGTCGGCGTCATCGGCCTGATCTGCCCGTGGAACTTCCCCATCGCCATCCCGGCCTGGAAGATGGCCCCGGCCATCGCCTTCGGCAATACGGTGGTGTGCAAGCCCGCCGAACTGACCCCGGCCTGCGCCTGGGCTTTGGCCGATATCCTCAACCGCGCCGGCCTGCCCAAGGGCGTGCTGAACGTCGTGTTCGCGCGCGGCTCGGTCGCGGGTCCGCTGATGATCGACGGCTGCGACGCCATCTCCTTCACCGGCTCGGTGCCGACCGGCACGCGCGTGCGCGACCAGGCCGTCGCCAGGGGCAAGCGCGTCCAGTGCGAAATGGGCGGCAAGAACCCGGTCGTGGTGCTGGACGACGCCGACCTGAACATCGCCGTCAACTCGGTGCTGAACTCGTCCTTCTTCTCGTCCGGTCACCGCTGCACGGCCTCGTCGCGCATCATTGTTACCGAAGGCATCGCCGATAAGTTCGTCGCCGAACTGGCCAAGGCGACCGCCGCGATCAAGGTCGGCGACAGCCGCGCGGCTGGGGTCCAGATGGGTCCGATCGCCTCGCAGGAACAACTCGACATCGCGCGCAAGGCCGTCGCGAAAGCCAAGGAACAAGGCGGCGCCGTCGTCGCGGGCGGCGAAGACCTAAGCTTTGGCACGCCGGGCTATTATTACGCCCCGACCCTGATCGACAAGACGACCCCGGACATGGAGATCAACAAGGAAGAGGTCTTCGGGCCAGTCGCCTCGGTCATCCGCGTCAAGGATCTGGAAGAAGCGATCAAGGTCGCCAACGACACCGAAATGGGCCTGTCGGCAGGCATCTGCACGACCTCGCTGAAGTCGGCGGAAACCTTCAAGCGCCGCATCCAGTCGGGTATGGTCATGGTCAACCTGCCGACCGCGGGCGTTGACTACCACGTCCCGTTCGGCGGCCGCAAAGCCTCCAGCTTCGGCCCGCGCGAACAGGGCGCCTATGCGG
>DATMTF010000052.1:0-2809 GCA_035565015.1 Asticcacaulis sp.
GGCGGGCGGGGCGCGGGGTGCGGCTTTGAATGGGTTTTCAGATATTTGGGAGGCGGCCATAACCGGCAGGCCCCAAGGGGGTGGACCAGACCTGACAAGCAAGTCCCGAAGGCGGACCCTTTGTGCTGCCTCTTAACCGCCGTTGTTGAGATTTGACGCCCGTTCAGGCGCCACAACGGCTTTTCACAAGGGATCGCGCGGCCGCGATGGAGGCTTCTATATCCAAGTCGGTCGTATCAAGCAAGAGCGCGTCCGCCGCTTTTTCCAAAGGGGCGTCGGCGCGACCGGAATCGCGCGCGTCGCGCACGCGGATATCGTTCAGCACCGTCTCATAGGCCAGCTCAGGATCGTGCGCTGACAATTGCAGCCAGCGGCGGCGCGCGCGCGTCTCCGGCTCGGCGGTGACGAACAGCTTGACCGGAGCGTGCGGCGCGATGACCGTGCCGATATCGCGCCCGTCCAGCACGGCGCCGCCCGGCTGGTTGGCGAAGGCGACCTGAAAGGATTTCAACGCCGCGCGCACCTCAGGGATCGCCGCCACGCGCGAGGCCATCTCGCCCGCCATGCGCCCGCGTAAAGCCTCATCGGCCAGAAGATCGGCATCGATCCCTTGCGCCAAAGCGGCGACGCCAAGGTGATCGTCAAGATCCTTGCCCCGCGCCAGATGCCCGACCGCACGGTACAAAAGCCCGGTGTCCAGGCACGGCAACCCATAATCGTCAGCGAGAATGGCGGCCAATGTGCCCTTGCCCGAAGCGGCGGGTCCGTCAACGGCGATGATGAATGACGTTTTCACGGACTGGAACTCATGAACTGGAACTTTGGGCGTTGACATGACCCAAATCCGCGTAGGACAGGATTAGGCGGTCTTCGGTTATCAACTGCGCATGAAGATGACGCGCCGTTGCGACAATGACCCGATCTGCCGGATCGCTATGAAAGCCGTCAGGCAAACGTGTGCTGGCGAAAGCGATTTTCGGCGCCAGAGGCATCAGGGACAGACCGCCCTCATCCAGGACCGTGTCGATCCAGACCTGAATATCCCGGTCCAGATTAAGGCGGCCTTTCGAATCCAGCATGGCGATTTCCCATACGGTCATGGCCGAAATGCACAGCTCGCCCGCCATCGACGCCTGTTCGATCAGCGAACGCGTCTGCGGGCCGATACGCGGTGAATTGTCAATCATCCAGATCAGGACGTGCGTGTCCAGCAGGATAAGGCTCATTTATTGGCGTTCCATTCGACGTCAATCGGCGAGATAATGTCGCCTTCATAAAGAACGCTGCCCGCCATCAAGCCAAACGGACTTTTTTTCGGCGGCAGGGGCGTGAGCTGCGCGACCGGCTTGCCGTGCTTGGTGATGATCAGCGGCTGGCGCGTCTGCGCGACCTCATCGAGCAGTTTCAGGCAGCGCGCCTTGAATTCGCCCGCGCCGATAGAATGCGATGCGTCGTCCATTGTCATATGTCCATAGTCACGAACCATGGTCATATTAGCACGACCACAACCGCTTGTCACGCAAACGCCATCTCGACGCCGACGCTTTGCAGGTCGCGCCAGTAGTTCGGCCAGGTCTTGGCCGTGCAGCCCGGATCGAGGATGCGCAAACCGTCAATGACCAGAGCGGCCTGCGCGAAGGCCATAGCGATGCGGTGGTCGTGATAGGTGTGAATATCGATCTCGACGCGCCGGCCGATCAGGCTGCGGTCGGGCGTGATCAGCAAATCGTCGCCGATCTCCTGCGCCAGACCCGGCTGGATGCGGTTGAGTTCGGTGGCGACGGCGTTGATGCGGTCGCACTCCTTGACGCGCAAATTGGCGATGCCGACAAAACGCACCGGGCGAGAATTGAACGCCGCCAGCACGGCCAGGGTCGGGATCGCGTCCTGCATCTGGCTGCCGTCGATCACCTCAGGCAGGTTTGGAAACTGCGCGATATGGTCATAGGCGCGCGCGTCGGGCTGCATCATGTCGCCGGGCGCAATGCCGATGTCGATCTGCGCGCCCAGAAGCGCGTTGATCCCCCACGGATAGGTCGCGGCGCTGGCGTCCGGCTCGACCCAGTAGTCGCGCGCCACGTAGGGCGTATTGGCGATCTCCCAGCTCAAAGCTCCGGTCTGCGCGATCTCGGCGCCGAAGGCGCGCATGCAGTTGAGCGTAATGTCGATATAGCCGCGCGCGCCGATATCGTCGCCCTTGACGCCCAGACGCAAGGGCGCGTCGCCCGCCACGCCCGCCATCAGCAGGGCCGAGACGTACTGGCTGGACAGGCTGGCGTCCACGACGAGGTCGCGGTTGGCGAAACCGCCGCGGCTCGACACCGTCACCGGCGGGCAGCCGCTGGGCGCCGAAGCGGTCACGCCCGCAGCGTTCAGCGCCTCCACCAGCGGCGCAATCGGCCGCTTCTGCATGTGCGCATCGCCCGTCAGCACTGTCTCGCCGTCGATCAGGGCCGCGGCGGCGGTCAGGAAGCGCACGGCGGTGCCAGCATTGCCGAGGAACAGAGGTTCCTTCGACGCGCTCAGAACGCCAGAGCTTTTCACGATGAAATCGGTTTCACCGTCTTCCGTCACCGTCACGCCCAACTGACGCAAGGCCTTGGCCATATAGGTGGTGTCGTCGCTTTTGAGCGCGCCGGAAATATGACTTTCGCCCTTCGCCAGCGCCGCGATCAACAGCACGCGATTGGTGATGGATTTGGAGCCGGGCAGGAGGATGCGACCACCAGGGGTCGTTTTCGGCGGCGATAATCTGACGGCGGCGTAGGGTTGGGACATGACTTGATCAGGATGGCGCCCCGTCTTAATC
>DATMTF010000053.1:0-3030 GCA_035565015.1 Asticcacaulis sp.
AGCCACACCCAGCAAAAGCGCAGGACGCCCAGCGCCACCGTGATGGCCAGGATATAGAACAGCATCCACATCGGGTCGCGGTGGCCGGTGACCGACACCAGATGTTCGGCGCGCGCCATAATGCTGGGGAATTGCTCGCCCAGCAGCACGAAGATCACGCCGTTGAGAGCGAATTGCACCGTATCCCAGACGGCGCCGCGTTGCAGGCGCGTGGCGGGCAGGGCGCGCCCGGATTGTTCGGCATAGCTCATGGTGATCCCGGCGGCGACGGCGGCGAGAATGCCTGAGCCGTGCAGCAGTTCGGCCAGCAGATAGGCGCCCATGGGGATCAGCAGGCTGATGATGATTTCCGTCCCCGGTTCTTCGCCCAGCCAGCGCGTTAGCCGTCCCTTGATCAGATTGATGCAGAAGGTGATGGCGACCCCGCAGGCGATCCCACAGGCGGCCAGCCACAGGAACAGGCCGGAGGCGTGCAAAAGGCTGAACGATCCGGTCACCACCACGCCGACGGCGACGCGCAGGCAGACAAGGCCGGAGGCGTCATTGAGCAGGGATTCGCCCTCAAGTATATGCTGAAGGCGGGGCGGGATGGTGCGCCCGCGCGCAATGGCCGACAAGGCCACCGGATCGGTCGGCGAGATCACCGCCGCCAATGCGAAAGCGACGGTCAGCGGCATGTCCGGGATCAGCCAGTGGATGATCAGCCCGCCGCCGAGAACGGTGAAAACGACGAGCCCGACCGCCATTTGCAGTATGGGGCGCCAGTCGTTGAGCAGGCCCGCCTTGGGGATGCGCCAGCCTTCGATAAATAACAAAGGCGGCAGGAACAGCAGGAAAAAGACATCGGGCTCAAGGTCGATCGTCTTGCCGGTCGCCATGACGATGGCGACGCCGAGGCCGATCTGCACCAGCGGCGCAGGTATGGGCAGGGCGCGCGCAATCCAGCCGCTGACCACGACGGCCAGCAGAAACATCAGCGAAATAATGACGGCTTCCATGCCCCTCCTGTGTCATTCCCCGTATAGGAAGGCAATGGGGAAGGCGCTAATTCAGGCTGTCGTCATCGGCCAGAGCTGCGTAAAGCGCGACCAGATTTGCGGCTTTGAGCGCCTTGAGGCTGATCAGCGAGGATTGCGACGCGTAGAGGGTGCGTTGCGCGGTCATCAGGGTCAGGTAGGAATCCGCTCCGGCCTGATAGCGCGCCTGAGATAAATCGAGCGAACGCTGCGCCGCCTGCGATGATGCGCTTTGCGCTTGCAGCCGCTCGTCGATGCGGGCGCGCACCGCCAAGGCCGAATTCACGTCCGAAAACGCGCTCTGGATCGCCTGTTCGTACTGCGCGACGGCGATGTCGCGGCTAACCTTGGCCGAGCGTAAGGCGTTCAGATTGGCCCCGCCGGAAAAGATCGGGACGCTGATATTGGCGCCGTAGGACCATTTACCGCTGCCGGATTTGAACAGGTCGCCAAGTTGGTTCGAGGCTGACCCCGCCGACCCCGTCAGGCTGATCGACGGGAAGAAGGCGGCGCGCGCCGCGCCGATGTCGGCATTGTACGCCTTCAGGTCATGTTCGGCGGCCAGCACGTCGGGACGGTTGAGCAGAACGTCGGACGGCAGGCCGACCGGGACGGACTCGGCGACAATGGCGTCGGACAGGCCGGACGGCAGCAGGTCCGCCGGGATGTCGGCGCCGACCAGCAGAGTCAGGGCCGCCTTGTCCTGATCGACGGCGGTGGCTTCGGCGGCGGCGTTGGCGCGCGCCTGTTCCATCTCGGTCTCGATCTGGTTGAGGTCGAGATCGGAGATGGCGCCGAAACCGGCCTGCTTCTGCGCGATGCCATAGGCGTCGTTCAGGCTGGCATAGGTCTGTTGCGCCAGTTTGAGCGCATCCTGATCGGCGGCGAGGCCGATCCAGGCGTCCGCAACGGCGGCGATCAGCGAAATTTGCGCCGCATTGCGGTTTTCCTGCGAGGCGAAAAAGTCCTCCTTCGCGGCGTTTTTCAGGCTTTGTACGCGCCCGAACAGGTCCAGCTCCCAGGACAGGCCCAGATTGGCGGTGTAGGCGTCATTGTCGCCTGAGGCGTCCGTGTGGGTTTTGGTTCCGGAGCCGGAAGCGTCCAGCGACGGGAACAGTCCGGCGCGTTCAATGCCGTACTGCGCGCGCGCCTTCTGCACATTGAGCGTCGCCACGCGCAGGTCACGGTTGTTGGTCAGAGCCAGTTCGATTGTCTTTTGCAGCGCCGGATCGGTGAACAGTGAGCGCCAGCTCAGGCGCGCGTCGGAGGCGGCGGGCGCCGGAACCGACCAGTCCTGCGCCACCGGCAGGCCGGGCCGTTCATAGCGCGGCGCCAGCGTGCAGCCGGAGACGCCGATGGCGAACGCCAGCAGGGAAGGCAGGATCAGTTTAGACATGACGGCCCTCCTTGATGGCGCGCTTTTCTTCGACGTCCTGCGGCAGGCGGTCCTGCTTGAAGACGCGCTGCACCAGCACGAAGAACAAAGGCACGAAGAAGATGGCGAGGAAGGTCGCCGCCAGCACCCCGCCAATCAGGCCGGTGCCAATCGCGTGCTGCGCCGACGATCCGGCCGAATTGGCCAAAGCCAGAGGCAGGATGCCGAAGGTGAAGGCCAGCGAGGTCATGATGATCGGTCGCAATCGGATGCGCACGGCTTCTAAAGTCGCGGCGATCAGTCCTCGGCCCTCTTCGTGCAGGATCTTGGCGAATTCGACGATCAGGATGGCGTTCTTGGCCGACAGACCCATGGTCGCCAGCAGGCCGACCTGGAAATAGATGTCGTTATCGAGCCCGCGCAGCCACGTGCCGACGAGCGCCCCGAAAATGCCGAGCGGCACCACGAAGATGACGGCGAACGGGATCGACCAGCTTTCATAAAGCGCGGCCAGCAGTAGGAAGACGACCAGAAGCGACAGGGCGTAAAGCGCGGGCGCCTGCTGGCCCGATTCCTGCTCCTGCAAGCTGAGGCCGGTCCATTCAAAGCCCCACTGTCCGGGCAATTGCTTGACGAGGT
>DATMTF010000054.1:0-6112 GCA_035565015.1 Asticcacaulis sp.
CGGCTTCTGCTCGTAAATATAGCCGGCGCCGATCTTCACCACCATGATGACCAGACCCGCCCCCAGCACGGCGCCCAAAATCTTGTTACCCTGCAGATCACCGCTCATCGGCCCGGCTACCCCTTGACTGTTTCCTCTTACGCCCGCGTCCGCGACGTCGTCGCAGCGCCTATATTATGGCGTTATCTTGCCGGTCCTTGTGTGGCACGGCCCCGCCGAAGACGCAAGACGCCTTTTGGGCGCAGGCGGCAAAAGCGCCGCAGGCGCGGCGAATCGTCGCATCCTGCGCAGCGGGACGCGGCGGGGGCGTGCGTTTTCCCCCTCCCGCAACCGGGCAAAACCGTATATGCGGAGCGTTTTCCACCGTTGAGCCGAGATCGACATGACCACTGACGCGCCGCGCAGGATCGCTTTTCAGGGCGAACCCGGAGCCTTCAGCCATCAGGCGTCGCGGCGCTGGTTTCCCGATCATGCGCCGACCCCGTACCCGACCTTTGAGGCCGCCTTCGCCGCCGTGGCTTCGGGCGAATGCGAGCTGGGCATGATTCCGGTCGAGAATTCGGTGGCGGGCCGCGTCTCGGACGTGCATCACCTGCTGCCGCATTCCGGCCTGAAGATCATCGGCGAGCGCTTTTTGCCGATCGAGATGATGCTGATGGCGGTGCCGGAAGCAAGGCTGGAAGATATCAAGGTCGCCGCCTCGCACGCCATGGCGCTGCTGCAATGCCGGATCGCCCTGCGCGAACTGAACATCACCGCCGAGGTCTTTCACGACACGGCGGGCGCCGCGCGGGCGCTGGCCCAGACGCGCGAATTAGACCGCGCCGCCATCGCCCCGGAAGTGTCGGCGGAATTGTACGGCCTGAAAATCCTGCGCCGCAATATGGAGGATGCGCGCCATAACACGACGCGCTTTCTCGTGCTGACCTCCGCCGAGCGCGCCGCGCCGCCGCCTGAAGACGCGCCCTGCATGACCAGCTTCGTCTTCCGCGTGAAAAACGTCCCCGCCGCGCTTTATAAGGCTCTGGGCGGCTTCGCCACCAACGGCGTCAATATGACCAAGCTGGAATCCTATATCGAGAACGGACGCTTCGCTTCGACCATGTTCTATTGCGATGTGGTCGGGCGCCCATCCGATCCGGCGTTGCACCGCGCGCTGGAGGAGCTGCGCTTCTTCGCCGTCGATGTCGAAATGCTCGGCACCTATCCGATGGATCCGTTCCGCCAGTCAGCCGGACAACAATAGGGGGCGGCAATGAACGATTCCAACCGCATAGCGCAGCTTGAAGAGATCGTCGCGCATCAGCAAAAGACGATCGACGAACTGTCCGAGCAACTGGCCGAACAGTGGAAAACCCTCGACCGCATGGGGACTTCGCTGCGCACGGTCAGCGAGCGCCTGTTCGGCCTTGAGGACCGCACCTCCGAAGCCGCCCCGGCGACCAAGCCGCCACATTATTAGCGACGGCGCGGACGGCGAGCGCAAAGCGCTCATGGCATGGCGGCCATCTCCGCCGATAGCGGTAGCGTGAACTCGCCTTGAACATCTGTGTAATCTGTGGATAAACCTTACGCCGCCTCCACAAGCGGCGCCGCATCAAGCCTGGCGCGTATCGAAGGTCGATCCTCTAAATCTTTGTTTTATCGCTCTTCCTTATCCAAAAAGTGGAGCCACTTTTTGGGGAAACGCTAACCCCGCGCCGCCGCCTCGATCTTCGCAATATCAATCTTCTGCATCGTCATCATGGCCGCAAAGGCGCGCTGGGCGATTTCGCCGCCCTGCGCCATCGCGTCGGTCAGGGCGCGCGGCGTGATCTGCCACGACAGGCCCCATTTGTCCTTGCACCAGCCGCATTCGCTTTCCTGACCGCCATTGCCGACAATGGCGTTCCAGTAGCGATCGGTCTCCTCCTGCGTGTCGGTGGCGATCTGGAAGGAGAAGGCCTCGCTGTGGTGAAACACATCGCCGCCGTTCAGGCCCATGCAGGCAATCCCGCAGACGGTGAATTCGACCGTCAGCACCTGACCGGCCTTGCCGCCGGGAAAATCGGTCGGGGCGCGGAAAACGCCCGTCACCTGACTGTCGGGAAAGGTCTGAGCGTAAAAATTCGCCGCCGCTTCGGCGTCGTCCTTGTACCACAGGCAGATTGTGTTCTTGGCTTTCATGGCGCGTCTCCTTTTGCGTTGACTCAGACTGAACCGCTACGCTGTCAGCAAATGGCAGCAGAAAATCGCGGATTCATCCGCCTCTGGTCTGCGCCGCGTCCGAAACGCTGACGCTTTACTGCACTTCCTTCAGCACCGAATCGAGCGTGTCCGGCACGATCGGGCCGGTGATCTTGTCGGTAATCACGCCGTCGGGCGCGACGATAAAGGTCTCCGGCACGCCGGAAATGCCTAAGCCCAGCGCCATGTCGCCGTTCGGATCGCTCAAGGTCTTGACATAGGGGTTATCGTGCTGGGCCAGAAAGTTGAGCGTGTCCTGAGGCTTATCCTTCCACGCCACGCCGATGATCGTCACGCCTTTCGCTTTCAGCGCCATCAGTTGCGGATTTTCGGCCATGCACGGCACGCACCACGAGGCGAAGACGTTGACCAGCACCGGCTTCGTATGACCGGCCAGCAGGCTTTTCAGGTCCGAGGACGGCCCGCCCTGCACATCGTCCAGCACCACGCCCGGCACGGACTTGCCGACCATGGCGCGCGGCTCGTATTGCGCCTTTTTGTGGAAATTATACCAAGCCAGCACGGCCAGCACGCCGACGAACAGGATCAGCGGCAGGGCGAACAGCAGACGCTTCAGTGACGTCGGGGTCATCGCTTATCCTCCACCGCCTGCTGCAGGGCCTCAAGCTTCCTGCGCCGGACCGCCTGCGCGCGCAGCGATACGACAACCAGCGCCGTCAGCGCCACGAAGGTCACGCCATAGCCTCCCCAGACGAAGACCGCATATTTGCCCATGTCGAGATCGAGCGTCATGAAATCCTCAGTTATAACTCAGGCGTGCGCGTAAAGCGCGATAACGGCGCTCCAGAATCTCGGCGTCGATGCGCACCAGAAACAGCCAGGCGAACAGAAGATGCCACGCCGCGACCATGACGAACAGCGGCCACAGGATGGCGCCGGTCGTCTCGATGCGGTTGCCCTGATGCAGCCCGTTCCACCACAGCACGGAGAAATGCACGATCGGCAGATTGACCAGCCCGACCAGGGCCAGGATCGCGCACATGCGCGCCGCGCGCGTCTCGTCCTCGATGGAGGCGTGCAGGGCGATATAGGCGATGTAGAACAGGAACAACACCAGTTCGGAAGTCATGCGCCCGTCCCACTGCCACGGCGTCCCCCACATCGGCCAGCCCCATAGCGCGCCGGTGATCAGGGCAAGGCCGGTGAACACCGCCCCGATCGGCGCCATCGCCTTGGCGGCGGCGTCGGCCAGCGCATGCCGGAAGATCAGCCCGAAGAACGAGGCGACGCCCATCAGCCCATAGACCAGCAGCCCCATCCAGGCCGACGGCACATGGATGTACATGATGCGCACCGTATCGCCCTGCTGATAATCCTCCGGCGAGGCGAAGGCCAGATAAAGCCCCCAGACCAGAACGACCGCGAACAGCCCCGCCAGCCATGGCCGCAAGGGCCGCGTCACGCGGCTGAAGCGTTCGGGATTGGCGAGAAAGTTGATCATCCGACCGGCGATAGGGTTACCTTGCCCCCTAGGGATAGGGGCTTTGGCCCATACGGGCAAGCGGTTTGTCCGTTAACGGATTTCCGATCCGTTTGTGCTAGGCTTTCCGTGGGTTACGGGAGGATGAGCCTTGATAATGCTCACGGTTCCGGTCGTTCTGGCCGCAATTGTCTTTGCGCTCTATCATTGCGGTCTGCGCGCGGGCTGCCGCTGGGCGGCGTGGCTGGCGGCGCTGATCATGGCGGGCGCCAGTTTTGCCATCCTGCATGGCGTCGCGCGCAGCCTGACCGCCGCCGCCCTGCTGGGAAGCCTCGCCCTGATGATGGCCGCCGCGCATCTGATCGCGCGCCAGCGGCTGGGCCGTCAGGAGGCCGGACGCCATTCCAGCTATCGCGTCCACCGGCTGAAACGCGGCGTCTTCTAAGACAGGCCGTGTCTGAGCGCCGCGCCCATGGCGACCGGACCGAGCGCCAGGGCGAACAGCGCATAGGCGGCCAGAAAAGCCAGCGCCTGCAGATGCGCGGCGCCGCCCGCCATGAGAGCCGCGCCGAAAATCACCGGCGGCGCGTAAAACGGCAGCACCAGCAGCGCCATTAAGGCCCCGCCCTTGCGCGTCCCCAGAGCCAGAGCCGCGCCGACGCCGCCGATCAGCGCAAAACTCAGCGAGCCGAGCAGCGCCGCCAGCAACCCGTTCAGCGCCATGTCGAGCCGCCCGCCCAGCACAAGCATGATCCCCGGCGTCATCACCGCCAGAATCAGCCCCGACCCCAGCCACTGCGCCCCGACCTTGACCAGCGCCACCGCCTCCAGCGGCAAAGGCCCCTGCCGCAAAAGGTCGAACACGGCGTCCTCATAGTCGCGCTCGAACAGGCGCTCCAGCGCCATCAGGCTGCTCAGGGCCAGGGCCAGCCAGGCCAGACCCGGCGCAATCCGAGATAAGATCGCCGGATCAGGACCGAGGCTTAACGGGATCATCGCGGTCAGGGTCAGGTAAAAGCCCGCCGCCAGCAAAGGCCCGCCGCCGCGCGTCAGCGACAGCCCCAGATCGCGCCGCAACAGCGCCAAAGCCGCCTTAAGCATCGGCGCGCTCCATTTGGGGCCGCGTCAGTCGCAAGCTGCGCGTCGCAAACGGCAGCGGGTCATGCACGGCGGCGACGATCGCGCCGCCGTGCGCCAGATGCGCCTGCATCAGCCCGGCCAGCAGATCGCGATGCCCGGCGTCGAGCGGCGCCATCGGCTCATCTAGCAGCCACAGCGGCCGCTTCGCCAGCAGCAGCCGCGCGCAGCTTAACCGCCGCTTCTGCCCGGCGGACAGGTAGCGCGTTTCGAGGTCCATCAGCGGCGCCAGATTCAACGCCTCCAGCCCGGCGACCTCGCCGCCCAGCCAGTCCGCCTGAAAGCGCAGCTCCTGCGCCACGGTGCGCGACGGCGACAGGGCGTCGTGATGGCCGAGATAGTGGATCAGGCGCGCTTGCGCGATCTCGGCCTCCAGCGGCGCGCCGTCCCGCTCGAAACGGATCGCTCCGCCATCGGGCGGCGCAAAGCCTGCAATGGCGCGCAGCAGGGTCGTCTTGCCGACGCCGTTCTCGCCCGACAGGCTTAACGCCTCGCCCGGCGACAGGACGAGGTCCAGTCCGTCCACCAGCCGGTTATAGCCTTTGCGCAGGCGAAGGGCCTCGATGATCAGTCGCATGGACAGCACGCATAAGCCAAGCCGGGCGGCTTGACCAGTCAGACAGCTTTTCCAGTCAGGCGATTTCGTCGGCTTTCACCCGCGCCATCTGTTTGGCGCTCAGCACGCTTTCGGCGCGCATCAGCAGGGCCTGGGCGGTGAACGGCTTGGCGATGCAGGAATCGGCGCCGACGCGCGCGGCGGCCTCCAGCGCCTGCGCCTCGTTCATCTTGCCGTCCATGCCCGCCGACATGGCGATGATGCCGATGCGTGGCCAGGCCTGACGCAGCATGGCCATGCCCTGCACCCCGCCCATGCCCGGCATGAAGATGTCGCATACCGCCAGATCGACATGGGCGATGTCGCAATCGGCGAAGGCGGCCTCCATGCTGTCGGCCTCCGACACGCGATAGTCGGCGCTCTTGAAGCTGTTGACCAGCATTTTGCGCACGGTGCGCGAATCGTCGATGACGAGGGCGTGCGGGCGCTTGCGCCCTTTCATCCGGTCCTGCTCGATGGCGCCCATAATGCCGCGCAGGGTTCCCGCCGTGAACGGCTTTTGCAGCACATAGGCGGCGCCCGCCTTACGCGCGGCGCTCAGCGTCTGCATCGCGCCCGATCCGCCGCCGCCCGCCGACATGAAGATCATCGGCGCGCCCCTGGCCATGCTCTTGAAGCGCTCGATATGCAGAAGCGAATTGTGCTGGCCGACATAGATGTCGAGCAGCAGGGCGTGAACCTCCATGACCGCC
>DATMTF010000055.1:0-3010 GCA_035565015.1 Asticcacaulis sp.
TGGGCGTTTCCTCCCTGTTAACTGAGCCGCCTTCGGGCGGCTCTTTTTTTGCGTTCGTAGGGGGAAGCTGAAGATACCCACCACATCTCAGCCGCTGCGCGGCCTCGTGCGGTCCCCCTCCCCATCAAAGATGGGGAGGCATAAGGGGGAGGCGTTACTTCGCCGGGCAGACCGCGTCGCCTTCGTCGGAGGCCAGCTTGACCGCCGAATAGCTGATCGACAGAGGCTTATCCGACGACAGGCTGAAGACGGCGCCGACATTTTTCATGTCCACGCCCGCATTGGCCATGCAGTCAAGCGTGACCTTCAGCGTCTTCCATTGCCCGACCGGCGCGGTCAGCACAGACGAGACGTCGAGCGCGTGTTCGTGACCTGCATCCGCGCCCATGCCCAGCAGAACCGGGCCTTGCAGCGGCTTATCGAGGCGATAGGTGACGGAGATCGTCATCTTGCCGCCCTGCTGGCGCGACAGATCGACCGGCTTCAGCGCGCTGAAGACCGCCTCGCCATGCCCCTGCCCGTTGAAGACCAGCGAGCGGCCCGCCTCCTGCTTGCCGGCGTCAACCGCGGTTTGCGACACGACGCCTCTAGGGCTGGAAAAGGCGTCGCGGTCGCCCTGTGTCTGGCCCTTGTCGTCGCTTAAATAAAGCCGCCATGGCGCCTTCACCCGGCCCGCATCGAAATAGTCATCGACATTGACCACATCGTCGAGGCTGACGCCGGAATCTTCCGACAGATGCGGCACATCGCCGACATCCTCATAGGTCAGGCCGTAACCATAGGCGAATAACGGATCATAGCCCACCGTGCCGACATTGAGCGGTCCCTGATTACCCTTTTTCGGCCAGGAGAAGGTCAGCTTGCCTTTGAAATCGTTGCGCGGCTGGCCATTGGCGTCGCCGATCAGCACGTCGGCGATCCCGCCGCCCTCGGTGCCGGGCAGCCAGGCTTCGACAAAGGCGTCGGACGCGTTGATATAGGGGTTGGTCCACAAGGGGCGGCCCGATTCGAACACAACCACCACCGGAATGCCCTGCGCCTTGAGCTTCTGGATCATATCCAGCTCGGACGTGTCGCCCGGCTTATAGACGAGATTGGCGCGGTCGCCCTGAAACTCGGCGTAAGGGTCTTCGCCGATCACGACAATGGCGGCGTCGGGGCGCTGCTTATAGCTGCCGTCCGTGCTGACCTCGGCAGAGCCGCCCGCGGCCTCGACCGTTTCCTTAACGCCCTGATAGATGGATTCGCCGTGCGGGAAGTCGCTGTTGACGTTGCCCGTCCCTTGCCAGGTGATCGTCCAGCCGCCGCACTGTTTGCCGATATTGTCGGCGCCGTCGCCGGTGACGAGGATATGCCCCGTCGGTTTCAGCGGCAGGGCGTGGTTCTCGTTCTTGATCAGCACCAGCGATTCGCGCACCGCCTGCCGCGCCACGGCGCGGTGTTCGGACGAGCCGAGATTTTCCCAATGTCCGGCGATGGCGCGGTCCTTCGGCGCGGCCCGGTCGAACAGCCCGCCCTTGATCTTGGCGCGCAGGATGCGGCGCACGGCGTCGTCGAGGCGCGCCTGCGGGATCACGCCCGACTTCACCTCTTTGAGCGTATTCTCATACATGGCCTTCCATTCGTCGGGCGCCATGAACATGTCGATCCCGGCATTCATCGCCGCCGGGCAGTCGCCATTATTACAGCCCGGCACCTGACCCTGCGCGTTCCAGTCGGTGATGGCGAAACCGTCGAAGTGCATGCGCTGCTTGAGCGCGCCGGTGATCAGCTCCTTATTGCCGGTCATCTTCTGGCCGTTCCACGACGAGAAGGACACCATGACCGACAAAACGCCGGCTTCGATCGCGGGCGGATAACCGGCGCCGTGGATGCGGGCCAGATCGGCCTCGCTCATCTGCGCGTCGCCCTGATCCTTGCCGCCCTCCGTGCCGCCGTCGCCGAGGAAGTGCTTGGCCGAGGACATGATATGACCGGGCTGAATGCCATCCTTGCCGCCGTCCACGCCCTGCAGGCCTTCAACCATGCGACCGGCATAGGCGGCGACGTCGGCGGGGTTTTCCGAATAGCTTTCATAGGACCGGCCCCAGCGTTTGTCGCGCGCCACGGCCACGGTCGGGGCGAAGGTCCAGTCCACGCCCGCCAGCGACATTTCATCGGCGGTGACCTCGCCGATCTTCTGGATCAGGTCGGGATCGTGCGCGGCGCCGAGGCCGACATTGTGCGGGAAGATGACTGCGCCGACGAGGTTGGAATGGCCATGCACGGCGTCGATGCCGAACAAAAGCGGGATCGGCGCCTTGGTCGGTCGCGCCGCCGCGCCGCGCCAGTAATCGTCAGCCAGTTGCAGCCACTGATCGGGCGTGGCGCGCTCATTGCCGCCGGGCGAGGAATTGCCGCCCGCCAGGATCGAGCCGATCGGATATTTCGTCAGGTCTTCGGGCTTGATGAAGTTGATGTCGGCCTGGATCGTTTGGCCGACCTTCTCCTCCAGCGTCATCTTCGCCATGATGTCGGTGATGCGCTTTTCCGTCACCGGATCGACCAGACCCGCCGGCGCCAGCTTCGGCCAGGCCGGATCGACGGGGATGATGTCGGACTTTTTTGCGCTCTTGTGCGCCGTCTTGTGCGCAACCTTGTGCGGCTCGTGCGCGACCTTGGCGTCGGCCGCGCCCGCGCTCAGGACGGCCAGAGCGACGCCCGCGCCGAGCAGGACTTTCAGGCAGGAGTGATGACGGCGCGCGCCGGAGTGCGTGACGGACATGGGCTATCCTTAGCGTTCTTCCACAACATTTATTTTTTTATGTCTGTAACACGGGGCGCCACAGACCGCCACCCATATGGGCGGCGCATACCCTTTCATTGACAGCGCTATCACGCAGCGTCAAGCCGCATAAGGCTTTGGGAGCGCTGCCACAGTTGGATTTTCCGTGCGCTACAGCATTTGCTTTATTATTTATTTGACAGCGTTGTCAGATTGAATTAAAAACCTCTCACCCTGTTTCCTGAT
>DATMTF010000056.1:0-19975 GCA_035565015.1 Asticcacaulis sp.
CCCTCTCACTGAAGGGTCGCCTCGCTGGCCTCCTGTCGCATGACGGTCTTGATCCTTTCGATTTCTTCCTTGAGCTTTAGCTTCTTTCGCTTGAGTTCGCTAAGGTATAGAGAGTCCACGGATGGGCTGCGTTCTTCACGGGCAATGATCGATTTGAGGGATTGATGACGATGGTCGAGTTCACGAACTCTCGCTTCGATAGTCATTGGCATTATCCTTCACGTTTTCATTGCCGGACCCCGTGTCCGACCCTTGAAGGGAACACCCGTCCTGAGCGAATGTAGAATCACAATCCGTTTCATCCGATCACGGAAACGCGAGAATTTCGGTTGCTGCGGCGTTAAACATATTTTTTGCGAACAATGACCAAAACATCAGCAAATCAGCGTCTTATTGTCGCCATAAGCGGCGCGTCCGGAGCAATCTACGGCATTCGCGCGCTCCAGATGCTGCGCGCCGCAGGCGTGGAATCGCACCTTGTCGTCTCGAAGGCGGCGGCCCTCTCTTTAAGCGCCGAAACCGAGATGAGCCTTAATGACGTGCAGGCTATGGCCGATGTCGTGCATAAGCCGGGCGATGTCGGCGCCGCCATCGCGTCCGGCTCGTTCCGCACGCTCGGCATGCTGGTCGCGCCCTGTTCGATCAAGAGCCTGAGCGAGATCGCCACCGGCGTGACGTCGAGCCTTCTGTCGCGCGCGGCGGATGTCTGCCTGAAAGAACGGCGCCGGCTGGTGCTGATGATGCGCGAAAGCCCGCTGCATCTGGGCCATATCCGGTCTATGGCCGCCGTGACAGAGATGGGCGCCATTGTCGCGCCGCCGGTCCCCGCCTTCTACACCAAGCCGCAAAGCCTCGACGACATGGTCAGCCAGAGCGTGGCGCGCGCGCTCGACCTGTTCGACATCGACGCGCCGATGACGCGCTGGGGCGAAGATATTGAACTCTGACCTGTGGGATTGGGCGTTACGCGCCTATGCAGGCGAGGGCGTGGCCGAGGCGTGTCTGGCTTTGCAGGACGATCACGGACAATGCGTGCCGCTGCTGCTGTGGGCGGCGTGGCGCGGGGATGCCTCTCAGGCCGAGGCGGCGGCGCAGATCGCGCGCGACTGGCAGGCCGTGATCGTTCCCTTGCGCGATGCGCGGCGGCGGCTGAAGACCGAGGTGTCGGCGGGCGATGAGGCCGACCGGCTGGCCCTGCGCACGCAGGTCAAGGCGGCGGAATTGCAGGCGGAAAAAGTTTTGCTGGCGCGACTGGCGACGCTTTCGGACGGGAAATCAATGTTGAATCAGGACGTTGCCATATCTTTGCGCGCGACGGCGGCGGCCTGGGGCGGCCCGATTCCTGAAGATGCGCTGGCCCGGTTGGCGCAGGCCCTTACCAAAGGCGATTTTCTGCGCTATACTTAAAGCCTCGCAAACGCGAATTGTTCCAAACCTTCAAAGCTTTAACGGAAAGGCCGGGGCCGCACATGCACGACGACACCCATATCCGCAGCCTGCGCGGCAAGGACGGTCTGCATGTGGTCGAAGGCGACAAATTGGACACGGACGTCGAGCGTCGCGTGGCCGAGCGCACCGACGCCGAATTTGCGCGGCTCGAACTTGTGCCGCCCGCGCAGAAAAGGACCGAGGATGAACATCGCGTGCGCGAACTGCCGATCAACGCCGATACGGTCAAGCTGCGTAACGAACTGGCCCTGCTGAAGCAGGAGCACAAGGATCTCGACGACTCGATTTCGGCGCTGGAAATCGTGCCGCAGCCCGATCAGATCCTGATCGCCCGCCTCAAGCGCAAGAAACTGTCCTTACGCGACCAGATCACCAAGATCGAAGACAAGATCCGACCCGATATTATCGCCTGAACGGGTTTTTGAACCACGAAAAGCACGGAAAGCACGGACATGAGCGACGTGCAAAACGCGTTATTTCGAGCTTCCTGTCCGCTCCTTGAACAGGATTCTGTGTCCGTGCTTTCCGTGCTTTCCGTGGTTAAATTTTACCTATTCCGCCGCCAGCGCCAGTCCGTTATGCCCGCCGATAAAGGTCGCCTTCAGATTCAATCTGTCATCCAGCCAGACAAGATCGGCGCGCTGGCCGGGGACCAGCGATCCACGCGCGGCGCCAAGCCCTAAAAAGCGCGCGGGCGCCGTGGCGGCCATTACGGCGGCGTCCTCGACGCTGACGCCCACATGCTCCACCATATTGCGCACCGCCGTGACCATATCGAGGTCCGATCCGGCCAGCGTGCCGTCCGGCCCGACGCAGACGCCGTTCTCGACATGGATCGGCTGACCGTTCAGTACAAAGCTTTTGGTCTTTGAACCGACCGTCGGCATGGCGTCGGTGACCAGCATGAAGCGGTCGTGCGGGCGCGTGCGCAGGGCGATGCCCAGCACCGGCCAATCGACATGGTGGCCGTCGGCGATCAGGCCGCAATAGGCTGTCTGGCTTTCCAGCGCGGCGCCGACCACGCCGGGCGCGCGGTGCTGCAAGGGCGACATGGCGTTGAACAGATGGGTGAAGCCGGTGACCCCCGCTTCAAGCGCGTCTTTGGTTTCCGCATAGGTCGCATTGGTGTGGCCCGCCGCGAGGATGACGCCCGCCTCGGTCAGCTCGCGAATATCCTCCGGCGCGCAGTTTTCCGGCGCCAGCGTCACCAGCGTCTTCCCGCGCTTCAGGCTTTTCAGCAGGGCCTTGGACTCGGCGTCCAGCGTGCGAAACAGGTCCGGGTTATGGATGCCCTTGCGCTGCTTCGAGATGAACGGGCCTTCGATATGAATGCCCAGCACGCCGGGCACATCCGCCGCTATGGCGTCCTCGACCGCGCGCATGGCCGCGTCAATGACGCTCAGTTCATCGCTGATCAGGGTCGGCAGAAAGCCCGTTGTTCCATAGGCGCGGTGCGCGCGCCCGATGGCGGCGATGCCTTCGACGCTGGTTTCGTCATTGAACAGAACGCCGCCGCCGCCATTGACCTGGGTGTCGATAAAGCCGGGCAGCAGCCAGCCGCCGTCAAGGTCGATGATCTCGCCTTCGGGTTGTCCGCCGATAGCTGTAATCGTCTCGCCGGTCACGGTAAGGGCGCCTTCGACCACGCCCTGCGGCGTGACGATGCGGCCATTAATGAAGGTGATCTGGCTCATACGGTTTTCGTCACCTTGTTGAGGTGGGGCGGCGTGTCGGGATTGAGGCCGCGCGCCAGCGACAGGCTGTTGGCGAGGCGGTAGAAGCTCTGGATCAGCAGGATCGGCTCCAGCGCCGGATGGGCGGTGAGCGCAGGCAGATGCAGGGTTCCGGCGACCGGGCCTTCGGCATTGGCCAGGCAGACTTGTGCGCCGCGGCCGGCGAATTCGGCGGCGACCTCGCGCACGGCGTCGCCCGCCGCGTCTGAGGTGGCCAGGGCCAGGATCGGGAAGCCTTCGCCGACAATGGCCATCGGGCCATGCTTCACCTCGGCGGCGGAGAAGGATTCGGCGTGCAGGGCGCAGGTCTCTTTCAGCTTGAGCGCCGCCTCCTGCGCGACCGCATAGCCATAGCCGCGTCCGATGACGAACAGGTTGCGCGCGTCTTCCAGTACGCCGAGGGCGGCGGACCAGTCGAGCGCGAAGGCGCGCTTCAACAGGCCCGGCAGATCGTCGAGCGCCGCCAGCAGGGCGTCGTCGCCCGACCAGTGCGCGGCGATGGCGGCCAGACCCGCCAGCGAGGCGATATAGGACTTGGTCGCCGCCACCGACTTTTCCGGCCCGGCGCGCAAGGGCAGCAGCGTATCGGCCAAAGCCGCCAGCGGGCTGTCCTCGTCATTGACCAGAGCCACGACATAGGCTCCCGCCTTGCGGTGCGCCTCGACCGTGGCCAAAAGGTCGGGCGAACGGCCCGACTGCGAGATGGCGATGCACAGGGATTCGCCCGTCGCCACCGGGGCGGCGTAGATCGACGACACCGACATGGCCGCCGTGGCGGTCGGCACGCCGGTATGGGTTTCGATCACATATTTGCCGAAGGTGGCGGCGTGGTCGGACGAGCCGCGCGCCACTGTGACCACCGAGGTCGGCGGGCTGGCCTTCAGGCGCGCGCCCAACGCCTGCAAGGCGGCGCGGTTGTGGTTCAGGAAGCGCTCGACCGCATAGCCGCCTTCGGACGCCTCTGAGAACATCAGGGTCTGGTCGGGTTTGAGCGTGGCGAGGCTGGGGGAGGGCATGGTCATGGTCTGCTTTTCAAAAATCAACTGATGTCGTTCAGTTCGGCGACCACGTCATAGGCGTCGCCGCGATAATAGGACTGGGTGAATTCGGCGGCGCGCCCGTCGCTGAGAAAGCCGCGCCGTTCGATGAACAGGCCCGGATCGCCGGGCTTGACGCCGAGCCGCTCGGCCTGCTCAGGCGTAAAGGCGACGGCGCGCAGGCGTTGCAGGGCGCGCACCGGGCGATGGCCGGTCTTTTCCAGCGCCTCGTAGAGCGAGGTGGTCACCGCTTCGGGCGAGGGCAGGCAGTAGCCGGGCAGGGTCGAATATTCGAGCGCCATCGTCTGGCCGTCGGCATAGCGGATGCGGTGAAAGCGATAGACCAAAGCGCCGGGCGACAGGCCCAGCGACAGCGATTCTTCCGGCGTCACCGCGCCCGCGTTTCTGTAGACCCATTCCGAATGCGGTTTGCGCCCTCGCGACAGCATGTCCTCGGAGAAGGAGGACAGCTTGGAGAAGCTCTTTTCGACGCGCGAGGCCACAAACGTCCCGGCGCCGCGGCGGCGGGTCAACAGGCCCTCGCTGACCAGACCGTCGATCGCCTTGCGCACGGTAATGCGTGAGACGTCGAAATCCTCGGCCAGATCGCGTTCGGGCGGAATGGCGTCGTCCTGATGCAGGCGCCGGTTCTGGATCGCCTCGCGCAGCACGCGCTGGAGCTGGAGATAGAGCGGCGCCGGATCGTCCTTGGACAGGCGGCCCAGCGTGTCGGCGAAGGTCGGGCTTTGGGTCAGGGCGTCAAGGCTCATGCGATTTCCCCGATAAGAAGGTTTATGCGGTCGCGCAAGAGCCGCACCTGCGCCGCGTCCGTGTCGCGCAGGCCGTGCGTCACATAACCCAGCTCTGCGGCGCGGTCACGACGCGGCGGCAGGGGCGCGCGGCAGGCGGCATGCAGGGCGAAGAGGCCCGCCTTGAGCAGCCCATCGGCGCTGTCGGCGCGCACGCCGCCGCCCGCCAGGATTTCGATGCGGCCAGAGGCCTGCGCGGCGAGGGCTTGCAGCTTCGCTAAACCTTCGGGCGCGCTTGCGGCGCCGCCGGAGGTCAGCACGGTGTCGAAGCCGAGCGCGATAGCGGCGTCGAGGGTGACGGACAAATCGGGCGTGAGGTCGAAACTGCGGTGCAGGGCGGTCTCCAGCCCGAAATCCTGCGCCTGACGAATGAGGTCTTCGAGCGCCGCCAGATCGAGCGATCCGTCGGCCTGGTTGGCGCCGAAGACCACGCCCGCCAGACCGGCCTCGGCGGCGGTGGCGATATCGGCGCGCATGACGGCCAGTTCGTCGCCGCTATAGGTGAAGTCGCCGGCGCGCGGGCGGATCATGGCGCGCACGGGCAGGCCCGCTTCCGCCGCCAGCGCCATAAGGCCACGCGACGGCGTCAGCCCGCCTTCGCTCAGGGCCGCGCACAGCTCGATGCGGTCGGCGCCGCCGGTTATGGCGGCGTTCAAGCCGCTCAGCGTATCGACGCAGATTTCCAGCAATGGCGTCATGCGCTTACCTTTGCGGGCGTCAGGCCGTTAGGCGCGCCGTGGGCCATCAGGATGGCGCCGTCCAGCGCGTCCTGCTCCGGTTCGGCCAGCGCGCTGCGCGCGGCGGGCGAAAGCCACGGCGCGAACACCGGCGCCATGCCGCCGACCAGACAGACCTTATCGGCGCCCAGCTCGATCAGCCGGGCGATATAGCGGCCGATATCGTGCGCCTGCTTCTCCACCAGAGGCACGGCGACAATGTCGTTCTGATTGGCGTAGCCCATGATCATCGGGGCCAGAGCGCCATAATCGCGCGGCTTGGCGGTGGTGACCCAGTGGACGATGTCCGCCGGGCGACCGCCGAACTGGCGCAGCATGGCGTCGGTGAAGGCGCTTTTCGGCGCCAGCCCATCGACGGCCTGCAAGGCGCTGCGGATGGCCTGACGGCCCAGATCGGCGGCGGAGCCGTCATCGCAGACCTCGAACCCCCAGCCGCCGACCGGATGCGCCTTAGCCCCGACCCAGGCATAGCCTGCGCTGCCGGTGCCGGAGATCAGGATGGCGCCGTCGCGGCCCGAAAAGGCGCCGAGGCAGGCGGTGTGCGCGTCCGAGGCCGCGTCGCAATGGGCGAAGCGCGGCCCGGCCTTGATCGTGCGTTCGACGTCGCCCGCGTCGGCGATCCCGGCGAGGCCCAGGCCGATGGCGATATGCTCATAGCCGTCATTACGTCCGGCCTGTTGCAGGGCTTGACTCAGAGCGTCGAGCATATTGGCCCAGACCATGCTGAGGCCGAGGCGGATATTGGCCGGGCCGCCTTCGGCCTGACCCAGCATCTGACCGGCGGCGTCGCGCAGACGGACGCGGCATTTGGTGCCGCCGCCGTCGACTCCAGCGAACAGACGCGCCTGAATATCCGGATTTTTCATGGAAGTCATCATAGCAGATAAGCGGTTTTACCGGGTTCAAGCCTGCGTGTTGGTCTGCGTGTTGATCTGGCCGTTCCGGCTGGCGAACAGGCTGAAGAACAGGACATAGGCGTAGCAGATGATGGCGAGGACCGCATAGACGAGCTGGAAGCCGAAGGCGTCCTTAAGGTGCGCGAACAGTTGCGGAATGATCGAACCGCCCGCAATGCCCATGACCAGCAGGGCCGAGCCGAACTCGGTCAGCTTGCCCAGACCGCGAATGCCGAGCGGGAAGATGGCGGGCCACATCATGGCGTTGGAAAAGCCCATGGCCGCGACGAAGCCGACGCTGACATACCCCTTGGTCAGGAAGGCGCAGATCGCCAGAACGATGCCGAGCAGGGCCGACCAGCGCAGGTATTTTTCCTGGCTGATAAAGCGCGGAATACAGATCAGGCCGACAATATAACCAAGGATCATGCCGACCAGCGGACCTGAGGTGAAGAATTTGGTCAGGTCGAGCGGCAGGCCGAAACCATTGGCGTAGGTGGTGATGCCGTCGCCGACCAGCACCTCGACGCCGACATAGAAGAAGATGGCGAAGAAGCCGAAGGCCATCTGGATATAGGCGAAGCGCGAGCCCTTGCCCGAATCCGGGTTGGCGTCGTCGCCCAGCGCGGGCAGGGGCGAAAACCAGGTGAAGACGGCAAGGCACGCCAGCAGACCGGCCATCAGCAGATAGGGCGTGTGGATCCGAGCAGCGAAGGCGTTGAGCAGGGCCTCCCTGGCGGCGGGATTCGCAGCCGCGGCGACCTGGGCTGCGAAATCCTTCATGCCGTAAAGAATCAGCGTGCCGACCACGATCGGGGCGATAAAGCCCGCGCCTTTATTGAACAGGCCCATGACGGCGATGCGCTGTGCGCCCGATTCGATCGGGCCGAGGACGGAGATATACGGATTGGACGCGGTTTGCAGCAAAGACACGCCCATGCCGATGCCGAACAAAGAGGCCAGCGCGCCGGGGAAGATGCGTAAGGTGGCGAACTGGCCGAAGCCCGCCGCGCCGATGGCCATAATGAGAAGGCCCAGCGCCATACCCTGCTTCATGCCGGTCTTGCGCAGGATGAAGGCCGAGGGCAGGGCCAGGAAGAAGTAGGACAGATAAAAGACCGACGGCACCAGAAAGGCTTCGACGTCATTCAGGTTGAAGGCCAGCTTGACGAAGGTGATCAGCGGCCCGTTCAGCCAGGTCACGAAGCCGAAGATGAAGAACAGCATGCAGAACAGCAGCACGGCGCCCCAGGGGGTTTTCTGTGACGTCTTCTGCGGCGGACTGGCGGCGGCGGTCGTGGCGTCGGCGGGCATGGATCGGATTCCCTCGGGTATAATACCAATTTACAGAAGTGGTATCGCTCAGTTCCGACGGAATTGCAATCTCTGCGATGAAATTTCCCGCCCTTTTTGAGAATTTTGCGCAAATCCGCTATTTTTAAAGATATTATCGGACAATAACCGCGATATTTATGTCACATATCGGACACAAGAAAGGACCAATTGCAGATACAACCGTTTTAAAGTTGACACATTGGCGATGTGAAAGTTAGCTCCTTTTCCGGTTTAGGTACTAGGTTGGTATGTTCAGGTCTCATTCTGGCATATGAATCGGGCCGATCCACAGATCACCGAAGCGGCGCTCACACCAAGGTTTTGGGGCTCGCCTACGCCGCAGGCGACACGAATAGGGAAAGACCAGAGATGACATTCAAACGCCATATACTTATGACCAGCGCGGTCGCCGGGCTCGGCTTCGCGCTGTCGCTGGGCGGGGCCGCCACGGTTGCACATGCGCAGGACGCCGCCGCTGCGCCGTCCGACGATTCCACCACGGTCGTCGTCACCGGCATCCGCAAGTCGCTGCAGGACGCGCTGCGTCAGAAGCGCAGCTCCGACCGCGTCGAAGAGGTGATCACGGCTGAGGACATCGGCAAGTTCCCCGACAAGAACGTCGCCGACTCCTTGTCGCGCGCCACGGGCGTCAATGTCGTCACCGGCACCTCGGCGGGCGGCGGCTTCGGTGAAAACGAGCATATCTCGATCCGCGGCACCGATCCGAACCTGAACCTGACCCTGCTGGACGGCCACAATATGGCGACCGGCGACTGGTTTGTGCTGGACCAGACGGCGGGCGGCCGCGCCTTCAACTACACCATGCTGCCGTCCGAAGTGGTCGGCACGATCAATGTGATCAAGTCCTCCTCCGCCGACCTGCCCGAAGGCGGCATGGGCGGCACGGTCGACGTGCATGTGCGCAAGCCGCTGGACCTGCCATCCAATACGGCGGCCTTCTCGGTCGAGGCTCTCTATTCAACGCGCCCTGACAAGACGACGCCGCAACTGTCGGGCATGTATTCGTGGAAGAACGACGCGCACAGCTTCGGGGTGCTGGTCGGCGCCTTCTATGAGCAGCGCGACTTCCGCCGCGACGGCCAGGAAGTTCTGGGCTACACCACGGTCACCAACTGGGCGGCTACCGGTCAGAACCTGAACGTGCCGTCGCTGATCGGCGCCGCCTATTTCACCCAGCGTCGCACGCGCAAAGGCGGTAATATCGTCGCGCAATGGAAGCCGTCCGATACGTTCGAACTGGATTTTTCGGGCCTTTACACGCACCTGGAGGCCAATAACGAGAACCACAATTTCATGATGTGGGGCTCGCGCCTGCTGACTGCGAATTCCGATCACATGGAAAATGGCGTCATGGTCAAGGCGCTGGGCAAGAATGTGCCGGGCAGCCTGCTGACCGACTACACCGTGTCGGGCGATTACGTGACCTCGGCGAGCTGGAAGGCCGATCCCTCCGACCCGACAGGCACGATCGTGCAGGACGACATTTTCCGTCAGGCGCATTCGGATTCGTACAGCCTGAACACGGACATGAACTGGCAGGCGACGGACAAGCTGAACGTCAAGGGCCAGCTCGGCTTCACCGCAGGGGAAGGCGACACCGACGATTCGGCGGCGTGGGAAACCTTCTGGTCCGGCACGGGCGCCAGCTATACGCTGGGCAATCCGACCGCCAAGGTTACCTATCCGGGCATCGTGAAGGATCCGACCTCGGCGGCCTATCTGAACAACCAGTATAGCTGGTCATGGGGCGGCGCCGTGAAATCGCCGGACCGCGAAGCCTATGGCAAGCTCGACTTCGCCTATACGGTCGACAGCGGCGTCTTCAAGTCGATCAATGCCGGCATCCGCTACACCGATCACACCCGCCGTCTCGACGACATCGCCTATAGCTGGGCGGGCAACAGCGCCGGCGGCATCAATCTGGCCACCGTCTATAAGGGCGGCATCACGCCGGACAATTACGGCTCGGACATCGGCGGGTTACCGACCTACACCTTTGCCAATGGCCAGGCGGTTTATGATTACGAAGACAGCCATAATGGCGGTCGCATCTTCGGTTTCTACGCCCCGGCCTCATTCGCCGTGCATGAAAAGACCGACGCCTATTATGTGATGGCCAAGCTGGGCGGCGACCGCTGGAACGGCAATATCGGCGTGCGCGCCGTCCATACCGACGAGACCTCGACGCAGTACACGACCAATGTCACGCCGGACATGACGACGACGCCTTCGGTGTTCGGCGCCTATGCTCAGGTCGACACCAAGCATGAGTATTGGGATATTCTGCCCAGCGCGACCCTGAATTATAAGGCGACGGACGATGTGATCATCCGCGCCGCCGCTTCGACGGTCATGACCCGTCCGGGCTTCGCGCAACTGGCGGGCGCCTACAGCCTTGACGACGCCAACTACACCGGCACGGCGGGCGGCAACCCGAACCTCGACCCGTATAAGGCCAATCAGTACAATCTGGGCGTCGAGTGGTATTTCGCGCCGCAGTCGCTGTTCTCGGTCACCCTGTTCGATATCGACTTCTCGAACTTCATCACCTCGAACACCTTTACCGGCTTCTATGTCGACCAGCAGAATCCGCAGGGTCACGCATTCACCCTGACCGGACCGGGTAATGGCGGCAAGGCGAAGGACACCGGCTATGAAATCTCGCTGCAGCAACCGCTGCCCGACGGTTTCGGCTATATCCTGAACTTCACCAACTCGAACGGCAAGGCCGCTAACGGAACCGCCATCGACGGCAATTCCAAATACACCTACAACGCCACGCTGTATTATGAGAACAGCCGGGTCTCGACGCGCCTGGCCTATAATTACCGCTCCAAGTTCCAGTCCGGCATCGACCGCGCCACGCCCATGTGGCAGGACAATTACGGCACGCTGGATGCTTCGTTCGACTACAATCTGACGCAGCACATCGCGATCACCGTCGAAGCCCAGAATCTCGGCGACAGCAAGCTCTACTACTTCGTCGGCAATCCGAGCATTCCGCGCGCCTATTACGACTACGGCCAGACCTTCTATGCGGGCTTCCGCTTCAAGTACTAGGCTGCGTTTGTCAGGGCGGGAGAGGTTCTTGAAGCGACTCCTCTCCCGCCGCTGACCGCCTGACGGGTCGCCGGACGTCACAGGCGGCGGTTGTCCGGCGTCAAAGGATCCTGTGTGCTTGCGTCGCAGTCTGGCGGCGGACCTTTGACATCTTCAAGCCGGTCGTTCCTCACATCGCCGTTTATCCCCCTTCGCGACCCCGAAGGTTCCACAAGCCCCGGCTGCCCGCCGGGGCTTGTTCTTTACAGGCTGTAGCCAAGATCTTCGATCACCGGCGCCAGCCGTTCGGCATAGGGCGCCAGATGATCGCGATAGGCCCGCCAGCGCCCGACGGCGCGCGCATTCAGCGGCTTTTTCACCTGCGCATAGGATGGCGTCGGCGCATGGCGGCGGTTCTCGTGGAAACGCAGGCAGGCGTCATGAAAACCGACGCCGACATGCGACAAAAGCCGCAGGGTCCAGCCGCGCGGATCGGCGACGAAATCCTCATAACGCAGCGCGAAGACCTGCGGGTTGAGCGCCTCATAGGCCCGGTTCAGCGCATGCTGCGCCAGCATGTGCTCCACAATTGTCTCCGGGCTGAAACCGGCGTTGTAGCCATGCGTCAGATTGTGCGACAGCATGGAGATCAGCACGTCGAGCGGATGGCGGATCATGCGTACGACCGCCGCCTGCGGAAAGGCCAGCCGGATCAGCGGCAGATAGACGTCGTTGAGCGGCATCTTGTCGGTAAACAGGCGCGCGCCGTCCGTAAGCCCGTGTATCTGCGCGCGGTTCAGATAATCGTCGCGCAGCAGGCCGGGGACATGGCGATAATCCGCCGCCTCGATCTGCGCCACACGCTGCGGAAACGCCGCCCCGCCGGGCAATATCTGTCCGCTCAAGGCGCGCCACGTATGGGCGAAGCGCAGTTCGCCGCCCGCCGCCACATCAGGATGCGCGCTCAGCACCTGCTCGATCAAGGTGGTGCCGGAGCGCGGAAAACCCAGGATAAACACGGGCTGGGCGATGTCGGTTCGCGCAGAGGCGCGCGGCAGGCGTTGCATGCGCGACGGCGAGAACACCTGCGCCATGCGGGCGAATTCGTCCTGCACGGCGTCGGCGTCGTAACTCAGACGCATCTCCTGCGCCAGTTGCGCCTTGGCGTCGAGAAAGCCGCGCCACGCCTCGTCATGGCGGCCTAACCGGTCGAGAAGCCGGGCGCGGTCGAGCATCGCCGGTCCGGCCAAAGGCGCCTTGGCCGCGTCGATCAGGTCGAGCGCCGCCCTGGGGTTGTCGGCATTGGCCAGATAGAGCGCGCGCAACAGCGTGAAATCCTCACCGGTGCGCCGACCGGCGGCCTCTGCTTTTTCCAGCCACTGAAAGGCGTCGGCCATTTCGCGCCGGGCCTCGAAGCAGCGCGAAATATGCGCCATCAGCATGGCGCTGTTGGGCTCCAGCCCGTGCGCCTGCAACAGCGCATCGAGCGCTTCGTCGACCTGGCCCTGATTGTACAGACACAGGCCCAGATTGGTCAGAATCTGCGGATGCGGACCGGCCAGTTCAAGCGCGCGGCGATTGTGCCATTCGGCGGCGGGCAGGTCGTCCGCATCGCCGAAGATCACCCCCATATTCAGATGCGCCTGCGCGTCATCGGGACAGGCGATGACCGCTTCACGCGCAGCCGTTTCGGCGGCGGCGCGCTGACCGGTGCGGCGCAGCAGTTCGGTCAGGTCGTTGAGCGCCCAGACGCATGCCCCGTCGTGCGCAATCGCCTGCCGCATAATGGCTGCTGCGCCCTGAAGATCGCCGCGCGCCTGCAGGATCACCGCCTTGAGTTCGAGCGCCATCAGGTCGTCGGGCGTCTCGTTCAGCCGCATGCTGCAAAGGCTGAGGGCGCCTGTGACGTCGCCTGCCTGAAACGCTTGCCGTCCCTTGAGGACGAGGGGGTGGATAGCAACAGACACAGCCTGCCCCGGATACGCGCGGACCAAGGCTCCGCGACTCGCAGACTATACGGAAATCCGTGAAAAATCCACAGAGGTTAACGACTTAAGGCCTTGATCACATAGGCTTTCGGCATGATTTCTAATCGAAATGCCTTATGTTCGGCCACTCATCGGCCAGTTTGACCTTAACGCCCTGACAGAAGGCGATGACCTTGCCGTTTTCACTGGCCATGGCGTCGGGCGAAAAGGTGGTGCGGTAGATGCTTGTCTGCTGACAATAGGGCCGCAGCCGTTCGGGGTGACGCTGCACGACCAGCAGATTGACCGGCGGGGGGGCGTGTTCGAGATAGGCCTTGCCCCAGTAATAATACTGGTTATGGCCGCTTAAGACCGGAGGCAGGCCATAGGCGCCGCCATAGATGTCGAGGGCGGCGGCTTCTCCGTAATTATCGACCTTGATGGCGGTATGGGCGCGCTCGGCGGCGGGAATCCGGCGCCAGGCCGCGCCGACCTGAGCGGTGAAATCGCGCCAGCCGAGCTGGTCGGCGAAAAGCTGCGGCAAGAGCGTGCCGGCAAAGCTCTTTTCCTGCTTCTGCGGCTTCAAGGGGAAATGCTGCATATAGACACGCAGGGCCGGGATCGGCAGGACGGGCAGGGCCATCGGCGCGATGGCGGCGGAGAAACCGGCGGCGAGCGTCAGCCATCCGGCGAAGGCCGCGCGCAAGCTCGGCGTCTTCAGCCAATCCCCCCAGGCGAGCGCGCCGATGACGAAGACCGTCGGATAGGTCGCGGCGATATAATAGTCCTTGCCGTGCGTCAGCAGGGTGAGCAGCAGGCAGGCGACAAAGGCGATGGCCAGAAAGCGCACCGGTTTGAGCGCTGCGATCGTGAAGGGCGCAACGATCCCGGCGATCCAGACCGGCGCCAGAAACGGGTTCATGACGAAAAGCTGATTGATCATGAAGCTGAGCGGCGGCGTGGCGACATTCTTGTCGCGCGCGGCGGCGGCCAGTTCCAGAAACGGCCAGCCATGCGAGGCCTGCCAGACGATCGACGGCAGGCCGATCAGCGCCGTCAGACCTGCGCCCAGCCACAGGCTTTTCTGCGCGAACACGCGCCGCTGCGGCGTCAGGATCAGACCGATGATCAGGCTGACCGCCCAGAAGGGCAGGGCGTATTTGGCTTCGAGATCGAGACCGGCGACCACGCCGCACCCGATCAGCGCCACGTGATCCTCATCCCTGACGGCCTTGACCAGCAGATAGGCGATCAGCGTCCAGGCCAGCGGATCGAAGGATGTGGTGCTGAAAACGCTGGCCATGCCCATCAGCATCGGCGCGATCATCGTCGTCAGACCGGCCAGCGCAGCCGCGAAGCCGCCGCCGCCCAGCAGGCGCGCAAAACGCACCGACAACCAGACCAGCCCCGCCGCCGCCAGCGTCGCGGGCAGACGCAGCAGCCAGACGCTGTGGCCCATGCCGTAAAACAAGGCGGACAGCAGCGGGACCAGCGGCGGCTGGTCGGCGTAACCGAAGGCGGGGTGGCGACCGCAGACGATGAAATAAAGCTCGTCACGAAAGACATCATAGCGGCCTGCAAACAGCGCATGCAGGCAGAAGGCCAGTAAGGCCAGCCCCGCCGCCGTATAATCTCTTGTTAAGGGTTTCATGTAAGGTTTTGTTATCTCAGTGTTTATCGTCATTGTGCGGCCTCCGGCGTCGAGGAACAGGCTTGACATTCGCAGGCGATGGACGCCATCTCAAAGCCATTGGCGGCGGAACGGATGGGACAGGCGGTGGCGAACGGCGATCCTGTTGGGACGAACAGCAGTGAAAGCGGGTCAAGCGGTTGGCCGCCCCTGACCCTGTTCGGCGTGATTGCAGGTTTTCTGCTGGCCGTCATCCTGGTCAACATCTCCTCGAATCTGATCGAGAACCCCGACCTGCCAGCCTGGAAACCGACCCTGTGGGAGTTTTCCAGCTATATCGGCATACTGGTCTTCGTCCCGGCCCTGTGGTGGTCATGGCGGCATTTTCACTGGACCCGGCTTGGCGTCACGCGCTTTCTGACCGCGCAGGTCGTCAGCTTTCTGCTGTTTTCCGGCGGACACATCGCCGTCATGGTGGCGTTGCGACATCTCGGCTATCTTCTCGTCGGCCAGCACTATAATTTTTCCAATGGCCGCCTGCCGTTGGAGCTGATCTATGAAGGCCGCAAGGATTTCCTGACCTTCGTGCTGATCAGCGGCATCTTCTGGACGCATGAGCGGCTGCGCGCGCCGTTACATCCGTCGCCGCCCGCCCGCGTCGAGGTCCGCACCGATGGCCGCACCGTGTTCCTGACGCCGGACGAGATTGTCAGCGTCGAGGCGGCGGGCAATTATGTCGAACTGCATCTGACGACGGGCAAACCTCTTCTGGCGCGCGCGACGCTCGCGGACTATGAGGGCAGGCTCGGCGCGGCCTTTGCGCGCGTGCATCGTTCAAGGCTCGTCAACCGCCAGCATATCCGCGAAATTTCGGTGACCCCGGCGGGCGATCCGCATCTGTTGCTGAGCGATGGCCGCTCGCTTTTGGGCAGCCGTCGCTACCGCGACCGGCTCAAGGCCGGATAGGCTTTCCCGATTGGCATGATCCGCCGCCGAGATCATGCCGAAACGGCGCTATCTTTGCGCAAAATGTGGTAGTATCGCAGGCAACGATTAAGTCCCTTCACGGAGCGCCGTTCCATGCCCGA
Organism: Asticcacaulis sp.; assembly: GCA_035565015.1. Taxonomy (GTDB): domain Bacteria; phylum Pseudomonadota; class Alphaproteobacteria; order Caulobacterales; family Caulobacteraceae; genus Asticcacaulis. Next base: position 15,742 of record DATMTF010000056.1, read on the forward strand.
CACCGTACATAATTTCGGTTCCGCCTTTGCCGCGCCGCTCACCGCGCCCGTGGACTGGGACCGGCTGGACGATCATAAATATATGTCGGATGCGGCGGTCTGCGCCTGGCTGCTCAAGGCCGCGCCGTTGGACGAGACGCAACGCGCCATGGCGCGCGCGAACGCCGAAAACCTCGTCGCCGCCACGCGCAAGGCCTCCAAAAAGCAGGGCGTGGTCGAAAGCTTCCTCAAGGAGTTCTCGCTCGGCACCGCCGAAGGTCTGGCCCTGATGTGTCTGGCCGAGGCATTGTTGCGCACGCCGGATCAGGCGACGCGCGACGATCTGATCGCCGAGAAGATCGCCTCCGCCGACTGGGCCTCGCATCTGGGCCAGTCGGACAACTGGTTCGTCAACGCCTCGACCTGGGGGCTGATGCTGACCGGCCGGATCATCGACGTCGAAGAACAGGCCAAGACCGACCTCGGCGGCTATGTGACAAATCTCGCGGCGCGCGTCGGCGAGCCGGTGATCCGCCGCGCGGTGGCGCAGGCCATCCGCATCATGGGCGAGCAGTTCGTGCTGGGCCGCACCATCGAGGCGGCGCTGAAACGCGCCAAAAAAGAAGGCTATCTCTGTTCGTTCGACATGCTGGGCGAGGGCGCTCGCACCGAGGCCGACGCCGAGCGCTACACGCAGGCCTATGCCGACGCCATCGCCGCCCTGTCGAAAGTCGCCACGAAAGGCCCGGAAGCCGATCACGGTATTTCGGTCAAGCTGTCGGCCCTCTATTCGCGCTATGAGGCGGCGAAACTGGATGACGTGATGGCGGACCTCTACCCACGCCTGAAACGCCTCGCTATTCAGGCCGCGCAAGCCGACATCAATTTCACGCTTGACGCCGAGGAGACCGACCGGCTGGCTCTGTCGCTGAAAGTGCTGGACCGGCTGGCGCGCGAGCCTGAGCTTGGCGATTGGAAAGGGCTTGGCCTTGCCGTGCAGGCCTATCAGAAGCGTTGCCCAGACGTCATCATGGCCTTGCGCGCCCTGGCGGAATCGAGCGGGCGGCGGTTGATGGTCCGGCTGGTCAAGGGCGCCTACTGGGACACCGAGATCAAGCGCGCTCAGCTCATGGGCCGCGAAGACTATCCGGTCCACACCACCAAGGCGGCCACCGACCTCAGCTATCTGGTCTGCGCGAAGATGCTGATCGACGCCGCACCGCACATCTATGCCCAGTTCGCCACGCACAACGCCCATTCGCTGGCCGCGATCCGGCTGATGGCCAAAGAGGCGGGCGTCACGGTCGAATCGCAGCGCCTGCACGGCATGGGCGAGGCGCTGTACGACGAAGCGGAAAAGGCGTTCGGCGACTTCCCCTTACGCGCCTATGCCCCGGTCGGCGGCCACGAAGACCTTTTGCCCTATCTGGTGCGCCGCCTGCTCGAAAACGGCGCCAATTCGTCCTTCGTCAATGTGCTGCTCGACGAAAAGCTGGCGCCGAAGGACGTGATCACCGATCCGGTCGAGATCGTCGCCGCGCATCCGTTCCGCCATGCCCGCCTGCCTCTGCCGCGCGACATGTATGGCGACCGGCTCAACAGCCACGGCCCGGACATCTCCATCGCCGCCGTGCGCGACCGCCTGAGCGCCGCCGTGCAGAAGCTGGATGGCGAACGAAAAGAGTCGAACGCGCTGATCGGCGGCAAACCGCACTCGACCTATGCGGCGCATGTCTTCGCGCCCGCCGACCTGACGCGCATCGTCGGCGAGGTGCATGAGGCCGACCCCGCCATGATCAATGAGGCGTTTGAGCGCGTCGCCGCCGCGCAACCGGCCTGGAACGACCTCGGCGGCGATGGACGCGCGCGCGTTCTGGAAGGCATGGCCGACGCGCTGGAGGCAAAGCATGATTCCCTATGCGCGCTCATGGTGCGCGAGGCGGGCAAGACCTGGGCCGACGCCATCGCCGAGGTGCGCGAAGCCGCCGACTTCTGCCGCTATTACGCTAAGCTGGCGCGCGAGCAGTTCGGGGCGCCAACGGTTCTGACCGGGCCGGTGGGCGAGCGTAATCTGCTTTCGCTGCACGGACGCGGCGTCTTTGTCTGCATCAGTCCGTGGAACTTCCCGCTGGCCATCTTCACCGGCCAGATCTGCGCGGCTTTAGCGGCGGGCAATGCCGTGCTGGCCAAGCCCGCCGAGCAGACGCCGCTGATCGCGCACAAGGCCGTCAAGCTGTTCTACGGCGCGGGCCTGCATCCCGACCTTCTGGCCCTGCTGCCCGGCGACGGCGCCAGGATCGGCGCCGCCCTGGTCGCGCATCCGGGCATTGCCGGCGTCGCCTTCACCGGCGGCACGGATACGGCGCGGATCATCAACCGGACACTGGCGGGCAAGGACGGGCCGATCGTCCCCTTCATCGCTGAAACCGGCGGGCTGAACGGCATGTTCGTCGATACCACCGCGCTGAAGGAACAGGTGGTCGATGACGTGATCGTCTCGGCCTTCGGCTCGGCGGGCCAGCGCTGTTCAGCGCTGCGGCTGCTGTTCCTGCCGCGCGAACTGGCCGACTCCTATATCGCCGCGCTCAAAGGCGCGATGGATATGCTTAAAGTTGGCGATCCGGCGGATTTCACCAATGATGTCGGGCCGGTGATCGACGCGGATGCCCAAGAGGCACTGCAACTGCATCTGAACACGCTGGAAGCGCGCGGACAGGTGCTGCACCGCGCGTCTGCGCCGGAAGGTCTGAACGGGCACTTCTTCGCGCCGACCCTGGCCGAGATTGCCGATCCATCCGAACTGGAACGCGAAGTGTTCGGCCCGATCCTGCATATTGTGCGCTACGATTCGCAAAATCCGGAAACCACGATGAAGGCTCTGGCGTCACGCGGCTACGGCCTGACCCTGGGCGTGCATTCACGCCTTGAATCGTTCGCCGACAAGGTGATGCGCAGCGTCCCGGCAGGCAATGTCTATGTGAACCGCACCGTGATCGGCGCCGTGGTCGGCGTGCAGCCGTTCGGCGGCGAAGGCCTGTCCGGCACCGGCCCCAAGGCCGGCGGCCCGCTGGCCCTGACCCGCTTCGCCTCCGAGCGCGCCGTCAGCATCAACATCACCGCTCAGGGCGGCGATCCGGCCCTGCTGAATCTTTAGGTTTTTGGGCGGAGGCTAGCTGCCCGCTTTAGCTTCGCTCAGCTCATAGGTTTCGACCTTACCGGCCTTGTGGCCAGCGAGGGTGATGGTCGCGGCCTTGACGCAGGTTCCCTTGCTGACGAAACCGGTATCGATCGCCACATCGAAGTCGCAATGCGTCGAGACATCCATCAGGGTTTCGGGCGAAGCGGCGGCGGCGCTTGTCTTGTAATCCTCGATCACATCGTCCGGCGCGCCCATCTGCTTTAAAAAGCTTGGCATGCCATTGAGCAGGAAGTTCTTCATGCCTTCGGGAGTGGGGGCGAAGTCATAGGTGACGTGCGCATGATTGTTCGCCGCATCCCAGACGGTCAACTCCAGCTTATCGGTCGCGTCGAGCATGACATTGCCGATAGGTGAGGCGACCTGTCCATTTGCCACCAGGGGCTTATTCAGGATGAGGCCGATATTGTGCGGCGTGGAAATCAACACATCGCCGGCCATAAAGGCTCGCGGGGCGGTTTCGGCGGAAAACTGGTCCATGGCCAGGGCGCTGGCCTGCATCACCGGGTCTATGGCGCTCTGCGGCGCCCCGGCCTTAACGTAAAGATCGCGCATCTTCTGAAGCAGGTTCGCCTTGAAGCCAGGCCAGTCGCTGAGGCGAACCGGGAGCATGTCGTCATCGGCCTGGTAGTTCAGGCTGGACGGCAGACTGCCCATGCTGGCCATGCCCGCGATCAGGGCGGCCTGAGGACTGCCGCTGGGGGCGTCGGGCGAATCGAAGGCCAGCAGCTTTCCGCCATTGCTGGTCTTCGTCACATCATAGCCATCATCATTCTTCGTATAGGTCAGGTCATAGCCGGAGTCGATCTTGACCGTCGTCGTCTTGCCGTCTTCGTCCGTCTTGGCGGTGGTGACGACGAAATCCTGATGCATGCGTCCCGTGTCGCCGGGTTTGAAAGCCAGGGCGTGAAAATCAGGATCCTTCGCCATGGCTTCAGCCTGAAGCTGAGCCTCGCTGAGATTTTGCGCCTGGACCGGCGCCGTCAGGGCCGCGACGCCGACGGACAGCATGATAAGGGATAAACGCATGAAAACTTCCTCCGGAGACGCCGAAAAAAT
>DATMTF010000057.1:0-10384 GCA_035565015.1 Asticcacaulis sp.
TCTTTGTTTTGTCGCTCTTCTTTATCCAAAAAGTGGCGGCCACTTTTTGGGAAACGCTCTAATCTGCAAGGATGTCGCTGCATGGCCGCGCCCGGCCGAGACATTGACCCGCGTCGCCTGGCGCTTCTCAAGGGGCTGATCCAGACCCTGCCGGCCGGCGTGTTGCGGTCGCTGGAGACGGCGCTTGGGTTGAGCAAGGACGCCGGCCTGGCCAGCGTGCGCAGTCTGGTCGCCGTCGAGCTGGACAGCCGTCAGGTTTGCGAGGCGGTGTTCATGCCGTTTGTGCGCCTGTTCCAGCCGCGCGAGGACGGGCTGGGGGGCGTGCGGTTTCCGCGCCGCTGGCTGACGGCTGTCTGGACGCAGCTTGAGGCGCGTGAATCCGCGCTTTATCGCGACGCCTTTGCGGCGTTTCGCGTCCAGCGCGCCGAAGATCCGACGCCGGTGGTGTTTTTTCGTCTCGTCAAGGCGGGCGCCGACCTCTGCCGCGCCGAACCGCAAGCCGTGGCGGGGACGGACGACGCCGAATCGCTGGCGCAGGTCGCGGAGCTGGCGCGCTATTTCGACCTGCATCGCATTATGCGCCAGACCCTGAGCCGCTTGCCAGACTTTCTTGGCCGCATGGACGCGGAAAAGGCCGCCGCTCTGCGCGTCCTGTTCAAGGACGCCGCCGAGTTCGAGGACGAGAGCGGCTGTCGTTTTCTGGAGCTTGTGTTCGCCAATCTCAACGATGGCGGTCAGATCATCAAGCTGATGGCGACCGTGGCCGACCGGCCCAAGGACCGTTTTCTGGCCGAGTCTGAACTGGCGAGCTTTGGCGAACGGATTCTGGCGCAGATCGAGGCGCGGGTCGCGAACCTGCGCCGCGATATGGGCGGGCGGGCCCAGGAGGGCGCGGATATGGCGCAGGCCGGGCGGCAGATCGCGCAGGCGCTCGCGCAGTTGCAGATGTTCGAGCAATATATCGAGCTGGCGCGCAATGGACCGTGGGGGCAGAGGGTGGCGGCGGCGCACAAGGGGATCGCCGGGCTGGTCGAACAGGTGCTGAACGGCGCCGAGCGGCGGCTGGCGCAGGCCCTGCCGACGCGCACGGAGCGCATTCATGGCCGCATGAAGCGCGAGGCGCCCGATCTGAGCGCCATCGAGCCGGAACGGCTGGAGCAGACGCGGCAAATTCTGGCCTTTATCGGACAGGCGCGCGCCATCGCCGCCTCCGGCGGTTTCGCCAGCCTGCACGCCAAGACCGTGGAGGCGCTGGAGGCGCAGATGGACGTCTGGTTCGGCAGCCTGCTGGCCGACGCCAATAGCGGCGATCTCAATGATGTTGACGTCGCGACGGAAGCCTTTGAGCGCGTGACCGGGCTGATGCAGGCCCTGTGCGGCGACGAGAAGGCGAAGACCGCGCGCCGCCGGGTGGCGGCCAGCGAACTGCATCGACCGCGTTCCAATACAACCGACGCCGCCTGACGCGCCCCTTTTCAAGCTGGTCGAAATGCTATTATGTCGGCGACCATGTTGCTGCTCCTGTTCGTCTGCGTTTTGATCGCCGCGCTTATGGTCGCGCTCGCCGTGCTGTGGCGGCGCCTGAAGCCGTCCGTGGCGCCGCTGGCGCAGGAAAAGGCGCTGTATGCGGGCTTTGTCGCCGATGTCGAGCGTCGGCTAGCGGCGGGCGATCTCGACGCGGCGGCGGCTGAGGAAGAAAAGACGGCGGCGGCGCGCGCCCTGCTCAAGGCGGGCGAGGCGGTGACCGGAGGCGAGGTCAGGCCGGTCTATGGCTATGCGATGCTGGGCGGCGTCGCTGTGTTGAGTTTCGCGCTTTATGGCCTGTTCGGTCATCCGCAACTGCGCGATCAGCCGTTCAAAGCGCGACTGGCGGGATGGACCCATACGGCGAAGACAAATCCCGACGCCCTGTCGCCGCAGGCCCTGGCCCTGGTGCTGCGGCAGGGGCGCGAGGGGCATGGCGACGATCCGGCCTTCTGGGCGTTTCTGGGTCGGATCGACATGCTGGCGGGTAATAATTATCAAGGCGCGCAGGACTATGACAAGGCGCGGGCGCTCGATCCGGAGCATTTCACGCACTGGTCGGAGCTGGGCGAGGCGCTGACCTTTGTGGCCAATGGCAATGTCGGGCCGGACGCGCAGGCGGCGTTCGAGACGGCGCTGGCGCACGACCCGAAGGATGCGCGCGCGCATTTCTATCTCGGCATGGCGGCGGCGGCGCGCGGCGATTATGCGGCGGCGCGCGATCATTATCAGAGCGCTCTGGCCGATATGGACGCGCACGATGTCAGCCGCCCGATGGTGCGGCAGGCGCTCGACGGACTGGCGCCCGCCGAGGCGGCGTCAGACGCGATGAAGGCGCGCATTCAAGGCATGGTCGCGTCGCTGTCGACGCAGTTGAAGGCCGATCCCGACAATCCCGACGGCTGGGCGCGGCTGATCCGGTCGTATGACGTGCTGGGCGATGCGGCGGCGAAAGCGCAGGCGGTGGCGGACATGCAGGCGCATTACCGCGGCCAGCCCGCCGTGGCGGCGGATATTCTGGCGCGGTCGCAGGCGGCGGTCGGGACGCAGTGATGATGGAAAAAGCAAGAACCCCCACCCCCACATCTCAGCCGCTGTGCGGCTTCGTGCGGTCCCCCTCCCCATCAAGATGGGGAGGTATAAGAACGATCATGCTCCGCCAATTTACCCGAAGCGCGGAGGTGGGCGCATGAGCTTTTGGCCGAAATCGCATAAGGCGCGGCGCAGGCTGACGGTGTTTCTGATCGCGGCGCCGGTGCTGGCGGCGGCGGTGGGGTTGAGCCTCTATGCGCTGCGCGGCACGGTGGTCTATTTCTATACGCCCGCCCAGCTTGACGCCGCTCATGTGGCGGACGGGCGCACCATCCGTCTGGGCGGTCTGGTCAAGCCGGGGACGATCGTGAAATCGCCGGACGGAACCGTGCGCTTTGTGGTGCAGGACAAGCTGGCGGCCACGCCGGTCAGCTATCGTGGCGAGCTGCCCGATCTGTTCCGCGAAGGACAGGGGGTGGTGTGCGAGGGCGAGTGGAAGGACGGCGCGCTGGCGGCGACGCAGGTTCTGGCCAAGCACGATGAGAAGTATATTCCGAAGAACGTGGCGGACGAATTGAAGAAGCAGGGCGAGTGGCGGCCTGAGTCCGGCATGACGCCATCGCAGGCGCCGCAGAGGCCGTTTTCATGAAGCGCGCAGATGTCTGGCGGCCCCTCACCCGATCGCCTTCGCTGCGCTCTGCTCTCGTCCTCTCCCCTTGTGGAGGGGAGAGGGGAAGGGTGGCGGCGTTATGATCAATGAGATTGGCGATTATTGTTTGATGCTTGCCTTCTGTTTTTCGCTGGGGCAGGCGGCGTCGGTGGGTATAGGGCGCGGGCTGGGGCGCTGGGCTGAGGGCATGTCGCTGGCGGCGGCGGTCAGCGTGCTGATCAGTTTCGCCGTGCTGATTCACGCCTTTTCGGTCTCGGACTTTTCCGTCGCCAATGTCTATCAGCATTCGCACACCGACAAGCCGCTGCTGTACAAGATTTCCGGCGCCTGGGGCAGCCATGAGGGCTCGATGCTGCTGTGGTGTTCGATCCTGCTGTCTTACGGCGCGCTGATCACGCTTTTGGGGCGCGGCCTGCCGGAGGGCCTGCGGCTCAAGGCGCTGGGCGTGCAGGGGCTGCTGGGCGCCGCCTTTGTCGGCTTTACGCTGTTTTCGTCCAATCCGCTCGACCGGCTGGATCCCGCGCCAGTGCAGGGCCTGTCGCTCAATCCGGCCTTGCAGGATCCGGCGCTCGCCTTTCATCCGCCGATGCTCTATCTCGGCTATGTCGGCTTTTCGGTGGTGTTTTCGTTTGCGGTTGCGGCGCTGATCGAGGGTCGGCTGGACCGCGCCTGGGCGCGCTGGGTCAGGCCGTGGGTGCTGGCGGCGTGGAGCTTTCTGACGCTCGGCATTACACTGGGCGCCTTCTGGGCCTATTATGAATTGGGCTGGGGCGGCTGGTGGGCGTGGGATCCGGTCGAGAACGCCTCCTTCATGCCGTGGCTGGCGGCGACGGCCCTGCTGCACAGCGCCATCGTCATGGAGAAGCGCGACGCGCTCAAGGCGTGGACGGTGTTTCTGGGGCTGCTGGCCTTTACGTTTTCGATGATGGGCGCGTTTCTGGTGCGGTCGGGGCTTTTGACCTCGGTGCATGCGTTTGCACTCGATCCGGCGCGCGGCATTTTGCTGGCCATCATCCTGTTCATCACCGCGGGGTCGGGTTTCGCCCTGTTCGCCGTGCGCGCGCCGGTGCTGGCGCCGGGCGGATTGTTTGCGCCGGTCAGCCGCGAAGCATCGCTGGTGCTGAACAATCTGCTTTTGTCGGCGGCCCTGTGTTCGGTGTTTCTCGGCACCCTCTATCCGATCCTGATGCAGGCCCTGTTCGACAAGACCATGTCGGTCGGCGCGCCCTACTATATGGCGGTCTTCGCCCCGATCATGACGGCGGCCCTGCTGATCCTGCCGGTCTCGACCCTGCTTTCGTGGAAGCGCGCCGATCTCAAGGGCGCGCTGCAAAGGCTGGCCGTCGCGTTCGGCGTCGCGGTCCTGGCGGCGGTGATCGGGACAGTCTTCTATCATGGGCCGTTTTTGAGCGAGATGATTTTCGGCCTCGGTCTGCTGGTCGGGTTCTGGCTGATTGCGGGCACGATCCGGGCCTTGCTGGCGCGGATTGATTTCAAGGCGTCGCGCCTGCGCGCCGCGCCGCTGGCCTTTTACGGCATGGTTCTGGCGCATGCCGGTCTCGGCGTCTTCGTGCTGGGCGCGGTGGTCGAGGGGCATGAGCGCATCAGCGTGCAGCAGCCGATGGCGGCGGGCGACACGGTGCATCTGGGCCGCTACGACATGCGCTTCAAAGGCGTGTCGTCAAAACCGGGCAAGAATTACGACGCGCAGGTGGGCCATTTCGACATCACCGACGCATCCGGGCGTCTGGTGTGCGCCGCGCAACCGCAGCGCCGCTTCTATCCGGCCTCAAACGACATGCAGTCCAAGGTCGCCCTGTGCTTTCAGCCCTTGACCGACCTTTACGTCGTCATGGCGCAGCCGAGCGTGACGGCGCAGGGCAAGGCCGGGTATCAGGTGCGCTTTTTCGTCAATCCGTGGGTGCGGCTGATCTTCTTCGGGCCGCTGCTGATGGCGCTGGGCGGGGTTTTGTCGCTGAGCGATCAGCGCCTGCGGCTCGGCGTCGCGGCGCGGAGGGCGCGCGCATGAAGTATTTGATCCTGCTCCTTCTGTTGCTGCCGTCCATCGCCTGCGCCGATCCGGCCCAAGATGAGGCGCGGGCGCAAAAACTGTTCAGCGAAGTGCGCTGCGTGCAGTGCCAGAGCGAGAGCATCCAGGATTCCGACGCCGCCATCGCCGCCGATATGCGCCGCGAAGTGCGCGCCGACATCGCCAAGGGCATGAGCGACGCGCAGATACGCACATCGCTCTATGATCATTATGGCGATTATGTGCTGTTCCGGCCCCGCCTGACCAAAAGCAACCTGATTTTGTGGGCTCTGCCGCCGCTGATCGCGCTGATCGGCGCAGGCCTGCTGTTTGCGCGAAGAAAAACACCGGAAAATTCAATAACTTCGTCGCTGAGCGCCGAGGAGCGGAAAAAACTTCAGGAACTCCTGAAGAAGCACGATTGACGTCACGATTTTGCCGTATCGCTTTAGTTTAGTCCCAAAGCGTGGAATTGAGCGTTTTTCGGTTGTCTTTGCGCATCAGACGCGGTCAGATGCCGCCGGAAACGCCCGTGCTAGATTAAGGATATAGGTAGCGATTATGGGGAACTGGAACTTCAAGGCCTTGCTCAAAAACAAGTCGATGATCGCGGGCAGCGTGGTCGGGCTGGTGCTGGGCGCCGGGGTCGCGGGCGCGGCGGTTTCCGGCCTGGGTCAGGCTGAGACTGCGGGCTTTGACGGCGCCAAGCTGGTCAAGGCGGGCGATCTGACGCCGGTGTCGCCGCCTGCGGGCGCGCCGATGTCGTTCGCCGATCTGATCGAGCATGTCTCGCCCGCCGTCGTCTCGATCGAGACGACCGGCAAGATCAAGGTCGATCCCAGCGACTTCCCCGGCCTGCCCGGCTTCTCCTTCCCCGGTCAGGACGGCGGCGCAGGCGCCCAGCCCAAGGAGCAGGAGGTGCGCGGCGCCGGGTCCGGCTTCTTCATCACAGCGGATGGCTATGTCGTCACCAACAACCACGTCATCGACGGCGCCGACGACATCACGGTCAAGCTGACCGACGACAAGGAGCTGAAGGCCAAGGTGGTGGGCCGCGATCCGGCCACCGACCTGGCGGTGCTGAAGGTCGAGGGCAATGACTTCCCCTATGTGCGCTTCGAGCTGGATCACAAGCCGCGCGTCGGCGACTGGGTCGTCGCCATGGGCAATCCGTTCAACTTCTCCAATACGGCCACGGCGGGCATCGTTTCGGCCTATGGCCGCGACCTGCACGATTCCGGCGCCGCCGACTATGTCGACTATCTGCAGATCGACGCGGCCATCAACCGGGGCAATTCCGGCGGTCCGACCTTCGACATGTACGGCAAGGTGATCGGCATCAACACCGCCATCGTCACCCCGTCGGGCGCCAATGCAGGCGTCGGCTTCGCCATTCCGGCGGACGTGGCGGCCAAGATCACGACCAAGCTGATGAAGGGCGAGGTCATCCAGCGCGGCTATGTCGGCATTTCCATCCTGCCCCTGACCAAGGACGTCGCCGATTCGCTCGGCGTCACCGATCTGGACGGCGCCTATGTCACCGACGTCAATAAGGGCGGTCCCGCCGACAAGGCCGGCATGCAGCCGGGCGACATCGTGCGGACGGTCAACGGCGCCGAGGTCAAGTCGCCGACCGACCTGACCCGCCGCATCGCCGACGTGCAGGTCGGCGACAAGGTCAATGTCGGCGTGCTGCGCGGCGGCAAGATGGTCAGCCTGACCATCACCGCGGCCCTGCGCCCGTCCGAAGACCAGTTGTCGAGCCTGCTCAACGGCGGCAAGCCGGGCGACGATAACAGCGCCGGTCCGAACGCGCCTGCGGGCGCCGCGCCGGTCATCGGCCTCAGCGTCAAGGCGATCACCCCGGATGCGCGCCGCGCCTACGGTCTCGGCGAAGACATCAAGGGCGTGGTCATCTCGGACGTTGATGATGCGTCCGACGCCGGCCAGAAGGGCGTCAAGCCCGGCGACGTGATCGTGCAGGCCAATGGCCAGCCGGTCGCGACCCCGGCTGACTTCGCCCGCATTGTCGCCGACATGCAGAAGGCGGGTCGTCCGTCCATCCTGCTGCTGATCAACCGCGACGGCCGCAATGTGCCGCTGCCGCTGAGCCTGAAAGCGAATGACGCCAAGACGGACGGCGCCAAGAAGTAAGTCCTTTCCGGACCTTGCTAAATTTTAAGAAGAAAAGGGTCGTAACTGATGTTATGACCCTTTTTGCTGTTCTGACTGCCGCAAAGGGTCCGCCATGAATGTCCTGATTGTCGAAGACGACGCCGACGCCGCCGCGCACATGCAGCGCGGCCTGAAAGAGGCGGGCATTACGGCGCGGCTGGCGGGCGACGGCGCGCAGGGGCTGGAGGCGGTGCGCGCCGAGCGGCCCGACGTGATCATCCTCGACCGTATGATGCCGGTCATGGACGGGGTGACCATGTTGCAGCATATGCGCGGGGAGGGCGTCGACGTGCCGGTGCTGTTTCTGTCGGCGCTGGGCGAGCTGGAGGACCGGGTGTCGGGCCTGCGCGCCGGCGCGGACGACTATCTGGTCAAGCCCTATGCCCTGACCGAGCTGATCGCGCGCGTCGAGGCGCTGGGCCGCCGCAAGGACAAGGCCGAGATCGAGACGATTCTGCGCGTCGGCGATCTGGAGATGAACCTGATCTCGCGCGTGGTGAAGCGCCAGACGACAATCATCGACCTGCAGCCGCGCGAGTTTCAACTGCTGGAATTCCTGATGCGCCACGCCGGGCAGAGCGTGACGCGCACCATGCTGCTGGAAAAGGTCTGGTCCTATCATTTCGACCCGCAGACCAATGTGATCGACGTGCATATTTCCCGCCTGCGCGCCAAGCTGGACAAGGGTTTTGACCGCCCCATGCTCCACACGGTGCGCGGCGAGGGCTATCAGTTGAAGGCGTAAGGACTTGGCCGATCCCGACACCGGCGCCAGCGCCTCACCGGGCCTAAACTCACCGGGCCTGTGGTCGCGGCTGGACGGGCTGGGCCTGTTCCGTCCCAACTTCTTCCGTCAGACGCCGTTCCGCCTGACCCTGGTGTTTCTGGCCGTGTACGTTTTCGCGGCGGGCATGGTGTTCGGCTATATCTATCTGGCGACCTCGACTGAATCGCGCGCCTATGGCGACGCGGCGATCAGTGCGCGGCTGAACATGTATAAGGCGCTGGACGCCCAGTCGGGCCACGCTGCCGTGGTCGGGCGCATCCTGACCGACGACGCGCCCGAATGGGTGTTCGCCAAGGGCGCCTTTGACGGCTCCGGTCAGATTTTGGCGCAGAATATGCGCGCGCGCATGGAAGGGCGCGGCCTGCCCGATGCGGTGATCCAGCAGGCGCTGAAAACCGTCTCGGCCAGCAATCCGACCACGACGATCAACTATTTTTCGCCCTCGGCCAACGATCCGCAGCATTGCTGCCGCTTTCAGGGCCGGGTGCTGCGGCTCGACGACAGCTTCTACATCTATGTGGCGATGGATATGTCGTGGGCTGATCACGGCTTTCAGCAGGAGGTCAACGCCGTGCTCGGCGGCGGGCTGCTGGTGATCGTGCTGGGCCTATTCGCGGGCACGCTGATCAATCAGGAGGTGTCGCGTTCGGTGCAGCGGGTGACCAATGTGCTGAGCCAGGTCAGCGAAGGCAATCTCAAGGCGCGCATCGCGGTGCGCGAATCGGGCGACGAATTCGACGCCCTCTCTTTACGCATCAATCAGACGCTCGATCGCATGGAAAAGACGATGGGCAATCTGAAATACGCCGGCGACGCCATTGCGCACGATCTGCGCTCGCCGCTGTCGCGTCTGCGCACACGGATTGAGGTCTCGCTGCTTGAGGTCGAAAAGAAGGGCGGCGATCCGGTGGCGCGCGAGGCTCTGGCCGGGGCGCTCGACGAGACCGATCAGCTTTTGCGCACCTTCCAGACCGTGTTCGCGATTTCGCGTTTGCAGGCCGCCGGGCAGGCGCCGGACCAGAAGCTGTTTTCCGCCAGCGAACTGGCCGCCGATTTCGGCGAGCTGTTCGAGGCGGTCGCCGCCGATAAGGGGCTGGATTTCGAGGCGGAGATCGAGCCTGAGGTGCGCGCCTACGGCAATCGCGATTTCCTGGCCCAGGCCCTGGCCAATCTGCTCGACAACGCCATCAAATATACGCCGTCGGGCGGGGTGACCTTCCGTCTGCGCCGCACCTCTCAGGCCGAGATCGAATTTTCGGTCACCGACACCGGCCCCGGCGTGCCGGAGCAGGACCGCGCCCGCATCACCGAACGGTTTGTGCGTCTGGAGAACAGCCGCACCCTGCCGGGCGTGGGGCTGGGCCTCAGCATGGTCGAGGCGGTGGCGATCGCGCACGGCGGGCGTTTCGAGGTCGCCGAAGGGCCGGGCGTCTATGACGGCAAGGGGCCGGGCCTGCGCACCGCGCTGGTCCTGCCGCCGGTGGGGTAGCCTAACCCCAAGTCGGGCTTGGATTTTCCGTCGAGTCGGGTTTAAGTAAGAAACCTGACATCCTAAAAGAAACCTTGGCGGAAACGATTACACGCGGCATGGCGGACGCACTGTTTTCCTCACTTCTCGACCGGCTGCATCCGTGCGGTCCCGTTCTGGCGGGATCGAACAGCGATTTCGTGTTCGAGATGCTGTACGAGGTGGCGAAGGCCGAGGGCTGGCGCGAGGTGCTGGCCGAGGCCGAACCGGCGCTGCGGCCGGTGGCGGCGGGGTCGCCCTATCTGTCCGGCCTGATGCGCCGCGACCCGCAGCGGCTGCGCGAAACCCTGATCACGGCGCCGGAGGCGCGGCTGAAGGCGATCCTGCTGGCGGTCGAGGCGATGGGTCAGCAGGCGCTGACCGTTGAGGCGCCCGATATGGCCGGGGCGCGGAAAGTTCTGCGCCATCTCAAGGCCGACTGCCATCTGCTGACGGCGCTGGCCGATCTGGGCGGGGTGTGGTCGCTGGATCAGGTGACGGCGGCCCTGTCGCGCTTCGCCGATGCGGTGACCGCGGCGGCCCTGGCCCTGGTCGTGCGCGAGGAGCGCGACCGCGGGCGGCTGCGGCCTGACGCCGACCTGAACGGCGCGCGCGGCGTGCTGCCGGGCCTGTTTGTGCTGGCCATGGGCAAGCACGGCG
>DATMTF010000058.1:0-6182 GCA_035565015.1 Asticcacaulis sp.
TATAGAGCGCGATCCGACGCCGATTGAATATCAATCGGAAATTATGAGTGAACTCAATTCATACTATAAGATAGCTTACACGAAACTTTAGTTTAGAATGACCGCCTTTCCCAATCTGAGCCGCCAGCAGGGCGCGCTGACCCTCAGTGGCTGTCCCGAAGGTTATGACAGCCTGATCATGGCTGACATTGCGCGCGGCGCGGGCCTCAACCTGTTCGTGGCGCGCGATTTCAGCCGCATGAACGGCGTGCTGGAGGCGTTGCGGTTCTTCGCGCCCGAGCTCGAAGTTCTGACCTTTCCGGCCTGGGATTGTCTGCCCTATGACCGCATGAGCCCGACGCCGGGCGTCGTGGCGCAGCGCATGTGCGCCCTGTCGCAACTGACCGAACGACGAAAGGAAAGCGCGCCGCTGCTGGTTGTGACGACGGCGGCGGCGGTCATGCAGCGCGTGCCGCCACGCGCCATGATCGAAGAGGGGCGTCTGAGCCTGAAGCCGGGTCAATCGCTCGATCCGGCCGATCTGGAAGCCTATTTCCTGCGCCACGGCTATGTGCGCGTGTCCAGCGTGTCGGAGCGCGGAGAGTTCGCCGTGCGAGGCGGGTTGCTCGACGTATTTTCGCCCACGCATGACGAGCCGATGCGGCTGGACTTCTTCGGCGACACATTGGAGTCAATCCGCAGTTTCGATCCTGAAACCCAGCGTTCGCTGACTCAGGTCAAGAGCCTTGATTTCACCGCCGTGTCGGAAATACGTCTCGACGAAGCGGGAATCAGCCGGTTCCGGCAAGGCTATCTCAGCCATTTTGGCGCATCCGGCGACGATCCGATGTATGCGGCCCTGTCATCGGGCATCCGCCGTCAGGGCGTCGAGCATCTGCTGCCTTTGTTTTATGATCATCTTGACGCCCTGTTCGATTATCTGACATCGGACGCCGTCATCATGCTCGACGCCCTGGCGGAGAACGCCGTGGCCGAGCAGCAGGCGGCGGCGCAGGACGCGTTTGAATTGCGTCGCGACGCCGCCGAAGGTCGTTATCGCGCCTTGCCGCCGGAGCAGCTTTATCTCAATAAGGACGACTTAGACGCCATTCTGGCTGGACGGCGCGTGCGCCGTTTTGAACCGTTCGCCCATGCTGGCGGCGTCGATCTGGGCGGGCGTCCGGGCCGCGATTTCGCCGAAGCGCGCAAATTGGACGCGACCAATCTGTTCACAACCGTCGCCGATCATGCGCGCGCCCTTGCCAAGACCGGCAAGCGCGTTCTGTTCGCCTCCTGGACCGAGGGCTCGTCCGACCGCCTGGGCCAGATGCTGGCCGATCACGGACTGGAAGGGCTGCGGTTGGCGAAGGACTGGAATGACGCGCAAAGCTTCGGCGTCGCTGGAGCCAAGGTCAAGCCGATTCAGCGCGCCGTCATTCCGCTCGATCATGGCTTCGAGACCGAATCGCTGGCTGTCATTTCCGAGACCGACATCTTAGGCGATAGATTAGTCCGTCCGCGTAAGCGACGCAGAGCGCAGAATTTTCTGGCCGAAGCCTCGTCACTGTCCCCCGGCGATCTGGTTGTGCATATCGAGCATGGCATTGGCTGCTACGAGGGTCTTAGAACGCTCGATGTTGCGGGCGCGCCGCACGATTGTCTCGACCTGCAATACGCCAGCGACGCCAAACTGTACCTGCCGGTCGAAAATATCGACCTCCTGACCCGCTATGGCGGCGACAGCGAAATGGCGCAACTTGACCGGCTTGGCTCGGCAAGCTGGCAGGCGCGTAAGGCCAGGGCCAAGGAGCGTTTACGCGAAATGGCCGAAGGGCTTATCCAGCTCGCCGCCGCGCGCGCCACCAAAGAAGGGCCGCAAATCGATCCGCCGTCCGGGCTTTACGACGAATTCTGCGCTCAGTTTCCGTATGAAGAGACGGACGATCAGCTTGGCGCCATCGCCGATGTGCTGGAAGATCTCGGTCGCGGTCATCCGATGGACCGGCTGATTTGCGGCGATGTCGGCTTCGGCAAGACCGAGGTGGCGCTACGCGCCGCCTTTGTCGTCGCCATGTCGGGGCAGCAGGTTGCGGTTGTCTGTCCGACAACCCTGCTGGCGCGTCAGCATTTCAAGACCTTCAGCCAGCGTTTTCAAGGCTGGCCGGTCCGCGTGCGGCAATTATCGCGCCTGGTCGGGCGCAAGGAGGCGGACGAGACGCGCGCGGGCCTCAAGACGGGTGAAATCGAGGTGGTGATCGGCACGCACGCCCTGCTGTCGGAGCAGGTCGCCTTTAAGGATCTGGGGCTGGTCATTGTCGATGAGGAGCAGCATTTCGGCGTCAAGCATAAGGAGAAACTGAAATCCTTCCGCGCCGACGTGCATATGCTTGCATTATCTGCAACGCCTATACCCCGAACGTTGCAAATGGCGTTGTCGGGGATTCGCGATATGTCAATTATCGCGACCCCGCCGGTTGATCGGATCGCGGTGCGCACCTATGTGCTGCCCTATGATCCGATAACCTTGCGCGAAGCCCTGTTGCGCGAGAAATATCGCGGCGGTCAGGCCTATTATGTCGTGCCGAGGATCAGCGATCTGCACGAGGTCGCCGACTTCCTGCGCGCCCAGGTTCCCGAAGTACGCTTTGTGATCGGGCATGGTCAGCTCTCGCCGACCGCGTTGGAAGACGTGATGAGCGCCTTTTATGACGGCGAATACGATGTGCTGCTCTCTACGACCATTGTGGAGTCGGGCCTGGACGTGCCGTCGGCCAATACGTTGATCGTGCATCGCGCCGATATGTTCGGTCTGGCGCAGCTCTATCAGATACGCGGGCGGGTCGGGCGTTCGAAAACGCGGGCCTTCGCCTATCTGACCACGCCGCAGCACAAGACTTTAAGCGTCGCTTCAGAAAAGCGGCTCAAGGTTCTGCAATCTCTGGATAATCTGGGGGCGGGATTCCAACTGGCCAGCCATGATCTCGACATTCGCGGCGGCGGCAATCTGCTGGGCCACGAGCAGTCGGGTCATATCCGCGAAATCGGCGTCGAGCTGTATCAGCAGATACTGGAGGATGCGGTGGCCGAGCTTCGCGAACGGAGCGATCATAGCCTGACCGACGCGCGCGCCTGGTCGCCGCAGATCAATACCGGCGCCGCCGTCATGATTCCGGAAAGCTACATTTCCGACCTCAATATTCGTCTGGCTATTTATCGTCGCGTCTCAGAAGCGGAAAAGATGGAGGACCGCGAAGCCCTGGCCTCGGAACTGATCGACCGTTTCGGCCCCATTCCGGAAGAGGCCGAGCAGTTGCTCAAGGTGGTCGGCATCAAGGGACTGTGCCGCGAGGCCAATGTCGCCAAGCTTGACGTCGGCCCGAAGGGCGCGGTGATCAGCTTCCGCAATGACAGCTTCGCCAATCCGATGGGCCTGGTGCGTTTTATTCCAACGCGACCCGACTGGAAGCTGCGGCCCGACCAGAAGCTGCTGGTGCGCGGCGACTGGTCGGACGCCGCGCAACGTCTGACGGCGGCGGAGAAAATCACGAAGGAATTGGCGCGTTTGGCCAAAGAAGCCTAAACCGCTTCCTTAGCTGTATCGCCCGCCGCGCGCGAGGCGCGCATTAGCGCTGCGCCTGCGGCTTCACCGGGCAGCAGTTCTGCAGCGCCAATCGTGAATTCGACCACGAAGGGCGGTTTGCCCTGACCGGAATCGAAGGCGGTGCAACTGATCACGGCGGAGATGCGCTCTCCGACATTGCGCGCTTGCGACAGGCTGGTGGCGGGCAGGGCGATGGCGAACACGTCATTGGACAACCGCCCGGCGCTGTCTTCGGAACGCACCAGACGCGCAATCATCGAGCCGATCTGCGGCGCCGCGCGGTCCAGAGCACCCTTGAGGCGGGCGCGGGCGATCTCCGGCGTGTCGGCGATGCGCAGAACGCACAGGCTGAGCGTGCGCTGACGCTCCCGACAGGCCTGCGACAATCGCGCCAGATGACCGGCGAACAGGTCGCGCCCGAACAGGCCGGTCGCCTTGTCCATCTCCGGGCGATGGCGCATGGAGTCCAGAGTTTTGCGGATCGTGGTCTGGCGACGATAGCCGCGCGCCAACCGGATCAGGCGATGGGCGATTTCCGTGACGCTGGCGCTGGGATTGGCGATGTCGTTGACGCCGCGCAAGTAAGCGTCGCCGACATCGATCTCAACAAGCCGGTTCAGTCGCAGCAGGACCGGCGTGTGATAGAGGCGCGTATTGCGGCGCATGCCGCTGGCGATGGCCAGGGCTTCGGACGGTTGTTCGCCGCCCCAGAGCACGACCGCATCGAAATTGCGATCGTGCAGGTAGTCGAAGGCGCCGTAGCTGCTTAAGGCGGCGACGACATCGACGCCTTCGGCCTTCAGAATATGGTTGATCGCCAGAAATTCCGGGTCCGGCTGACCGACCGATAACAGACTCAGAGACTGTTGCGACGCCATTTGCGCCTCTAGATCCGGCATGTCGGCGGCGAAGGTCTGGCAGCGCGTGTCGTATTCTTCTTCGCAGACGCAGCCGCGCACCAGATGCTCGATGCTGAGCAGGATCTGTTGCGGATGCGACTCGCGCGTGAACACCATATCCCATCCGAGCGGAACCAGATGGCGGTTGTCGCGGCGCATCATGGCGACGGCGATGCGACGCGGCGCGGCGCCTGCGCGCAGACGGTCGGCCAGCGCGCCCTCGCATGCGAAGCTTGCTTCATCGACCAGAACCGCTTCGATCGGCAGATCGCTCAGCGCTGCGCAGGCTGCGTCTTCATCCGTCGCGCAAAGCGTGCGCAGACCCAGCCGGTCCATATCGTCCGCCAGGGCGTGCGCCCATAGCTGATCCCGGCTGAGAAGCAAAAGGCGCGCAGGAAAGGTCAGCATGAAAGCGCCTGTATGTACTGGGCAAGCGGAGGAATCGTGATCATGGCAATGTCACCTTAGATACGCCAGGTAAACAGGAGTGTAACACAAAAAGACGGCCTTAAGCCCCCATCGAGACATCGAACGCCCATCCCTTGTCAAGCGCATGGATCGCCGCAAGCCGATATTGGTTTTGATGGCAAAAATGCGGCACGTCAATCTGCGCCATCGGATCGTCGGCCAGAAGCCGCACGCCGACGACGCCGCCTTCAGCGAGCTTGCGACGCAGGCGCAGCGTCGGCACAGGACAGCGATGCCCGCGCGCGTCCAGATATAGCCAGCCGTGAGGAAGATCGGGCGGGGCGCCAGTCATATCAGGCGAACTTGTTGCGAAAGCGCAAGGCCAGAAAGTCGATCAGGGTGCGCACGCGCCGCGTCGGCGCACGTCCTGGCGGCATCAGGATATGCACCGGCGTGACTCCCCAATCGTAATTATCCAGCACTGTGTCGGCTTCGCCGGACTGGATGTAGCGCCCGGCAATATAGACCGGCAATAAGGTCAGGCCCAGACCAGCGCGCACGCCCTCCATCAGCATGTAGGCGTTGTTGGAGCGTAGATGCGGGCGGATCATGACGACGCGCTCCTTGCCCTCAACCTGATAGCGCCACAGATCCTGCGTATTGACGCCGTTATAGTGCAGGATGGTCTGACCGCCGAGATCTTCCGGCTCCAGGATCGGCGGGTGACTGTCGAGATAAGCCCGGCTGGCGACGACGACGCGCCGGGACTGGCAGAGCAGGCGCGAGGTCATGCTGGAATCGGGCAGGGCGCCGACGCGCACCGCCAGATCGTAGCCTTCGCGGATCAGATCGACCTTTTCGTCGATATAGTCGATGCCCAATTCGATATTCGGATAAAGACGCGCAAATTCGGCCAGGGCGGGAGTCAGATATTCCGATCCGAAAAACACCGGCCCCGTCAGGCGTATCTGTCCGGATATATCGCCGACCGCGCCAGACAGGCTTTCGGCGGCGCATTCCAGTTGCGTCATCGCCGCGCGCGCTTCTTCGTAATAGGTCTGGCCCGCCTCGGTCAGCAGCGCGCCGCGCGCCGAGCGTTGCAGAAGCTGCGCCGCCAGCGTCTCCTCCAGTCGGGCCACGCGGCGGGAAATCAGCGATTTCGATGATTCCAGCCTCTGCGCCGCTCTGGCGAAACTGCCGGTTTCCGCGACCAGGAAGAAGGCGTTCAGATCGTCGAAGTCGATGCGCGCCTGTTCCATTTTGTGCAACACCATGATGCGTTTTGCGTGTCTTCC
>DATMTF010000059.1:0-13167 GCA_035565015.1 Asticcacaulis sp.
CTGGACACCAGCATATAGCCGCGCGATTTCAGCACCAGATCGCGCACGTGCTGGGCGTAGGCGCCCGCCAGTTTCGGCTGTTTCATGGTCAGGGCGAACAGACGCGCCGCATTGTCGGCCAGCAGGCGCACGCCGCGTCCCAAAGCCGCCGCCTCCGGCGCGGTCGCGGGCGGGCCGAAGCGCGAAAACGCCGCCCACATCAGGGCCAGACCCATGAGCAGCAGACACAGGGGCGCGGCGATATAGGGCGGACGCGCCAGGGTGTGCAGGATGTCATGGTCAAAGCCCATGCCCGCAAAGGTCAGATTGAACACGATGCTGGCCGGACGACCGGCCTGCTTCGGCGCCAGCTTCTCGATCAGGTTCAGCGCATTGGCCGTGCGCTGCGGGTCGGCTAGAATCGTATTGTTCAAAAGATCCGGCTCGCTCAGCACATAGACCGGAACGACCGGCTGTCTCCGTCCGCCGGTGACGATCAGCCGCGACAGGATAGGCCGACCATCCTGGGTCTTAAGCACGGGTTGCAGATTGGGCGCCGTCATGGATTGCAGGCCGGAGATCGCGCCCAGATCGTAAGCGCCGAGCCCGCCGCCGGAAGCGCTCCAGGGACGGCGCACCGGCAGGTCGTCGCTGACGAGCGGAGGGTTGAGCGGCCCGCTGAATCCCTTCTGCTGGCCCTGATCCGCCTTTTTTTCCGCCGCCGTCTTGGGCCGCGTGTCGCGCTCAAGTTCATAACCGGGAATATCGAAGGTGATCAGCCGCCGCACGCTTTGAATCCGCGCCCTGCCCTCCGGCAAGGGCGGCGGCGCGGGGGCGTTGGGCAGAAAATCGCGAATCGTCTCACTCGCCGGGGCCAGCACTTCGAGATTGTTTTTGATGATCGCGACGGGAATCAAGGACGGATCGACATCCCAGAGCGGATGCTTCATCATCCGGCCCGCCGACCATTTCGGCGCCACCACCAGCACGACCTTGCCGAGCGGATGGTAGAGAATATGGTTGGCGCGTTTCGGATCGGGCGCCGGGTAATAGACATGTTCGATATGACCGGACGCCGACTGAGCTGAAGACGAAGCCTCGCCTGAAGCGGAGGCGGACGCCGCGCTATCGGACGAGGCCGAGGCGCCGTCATCATCGTCATCCCCGTTTGCATTTGACGCGTCGCCCGGGTCAAAACCGAACACCAGATTGGCGTTATCGCCGTCCAGCGTGATGATTTCCAGATCGGCGCGCGCGCGCGCCGGTCCGTCTTCGTCGCGATTGACGACGACCGGATGACCGCGCGCGATCAACAGGCGCTTCAGTCCCTGATAGCCCTGCGCCGACACACCGGTGACATAGGCCGATTGCCCGGTGACCGGTTCGCTGTTGGCCCCCACCAGCACTATGCCCGCCATGGCGAACAGGCTCAGACACAGGAACAGGGCCACGAAAGGCAGCCAGTTGGTCGCCTGCGCCTTCGACAGTTTCGGCAGAGAAAAGCGCGCCATCTATGCGCTCCCCTGCGGCGCCAACCCTTCAGCGGCGGCGAAGCGGACATAGGCGGCGCGGCAGGCGTCGAAGCCCGCCTGACCCACGCGGATCCCGGCGAAGAAGGACTGCTCGACCCAGCGCACGATCTCGGCGAAGGTCGGGCGCGCCGAGTCCGGCAACAGAGGGTGGGACAGAATATCGCGGGCTGAAAAATGCCTGCGCACCAGATCGGGCCGGAACGCATTGATGTCGGCCACGCTGCGCACCAGTAAGAGATGCACCGCCTCGTCATAATCGCCGCGCGCCGCCAGGGCGTCGATCTCGGCCAGCAGGGCGGCGACCGCCGACGCGCTGGGCCGCCATTCGGCGTCGGCGCGCAGGGTGTGGCGCGCAAAGAAACGCTCAAAGCGCGAGGTCAGGAACAGACGCACGACCGGCGACAGGATCAGCGCCACGACAAGGATCAGCAAACCCCACAGAATATACGGCAGGGCAGGTCCGATCGGCGCCAGCAGATGACCCAGCGTGTCGAAAAATCGCTGCACCGCGTCACGCACATGCTCCCAGAAGGCCACCGTCTTCGCGTCGGGCGCATCCGACGCGCCGAACTTGTATTGCAGGTCATGCCGCGCATTGGCCTGCGCAATCAGCCGCGCCGCCTCATGCGCATCGACAGGCCCCGTTGCGGCGGGTTGAGAAGAGGCGATGTGAGACGAAGCTGGCACCTGAGAAAACGTCTCCCCCGCGCGGCGCCATCCCCCATGTGCGCGGCGCGCGCATCGCCACCTAAGCGGGTCGCAGGGCGCCGGTCAAGTCTTCTCGCCGACCGCGACGGACAAATCGCTCGCAGCGCAACCGCCTTTATACAAATGCGCGGGCTTTCATACTGAATCCTTACGGTAGGGGAACGCACTATCGTTTTTAGCGAAAGGCTCGACGCGCCTTCGCCGTTCCGACGATTCCACGCCCTTGCTTCCACGCCACGCCACCAAATCAAGCAGGCTGTGCGCAATCGGGGCGGTTCCTTCGCCCGCGTGCGTCGCGCGTTTTAAAAAGACGTACGTGATGTTGCAAGCTCCAGCTCTTGAGATCGCCCGTTTCGCCAATGAGGCCAGCGACGCCCAGCTCAGCGACGTGCTGGCCCGCCACCATCGTCCTCGCACGCCCATCGCCCGAGCCGCCATAATCGGCAATTTTCCACCGCGCCAGTGTGGGCTGGCGACCTTTACGCGCGACATGTACGCCTGCCTGTCCAAAGCCCTGCCGGACGCGTCGTGGCGCGTGATCGCGATGAACGACGCCCCTGACAATGATGGAATCGACGCCGCCTACGCCTATCCCGATGCGGTGACGGACCAGATCTTTCAGGACGATCAGACCGCTTACAGCCACATGGCGCATTCGCTGAACGAAAATGGCGTCGAGGCCCTGTTCGTCCAGCATGAGTTCGGCATCTATGGCGGGCCGTCCGGCGCGCATCTGCTCGACCTGCTCGAAGCGGTCGACATGCCGGTCGTCACCACCTTGCACACCATTCTGGAGCAGCCGACGCCAGAACAGCGCCGCGTCATGCAGGGCCTGATCCGGCTATCGGCGACGCTGGTGACAATGGCGAAAAAGGGCGCCGACATTCTCAAATCCGTCTATGGCGTTCCCGACAGCCAGATCATCGTCGTGCCGCACGGCGCCCCGTCGCGCCCCTTACGCGACACCGCCGGATTCAAGGCCCGGCACGATCTGGCGGGTCGCCAGGTCTTGACCACGTTCGGCCTGTTGTCGCCGAACAAGGGCATCGAGACCGTCATCGCCGCCCTGCCGGAACTTGTGCGGCAATGCCCGAACCTGACCTATCTGATCATCGGCGCCACGCATCCACACCTCATACGGCATGAGGGCGAGGCCTATCGCGAACGTCTCAAAACCATGGCCCGCGACCTCGGCGTCGAGGACCATATCCGCTTCATCAATCGCTTTATCAATGACGATGAACTGGTTGATATCCTTCAGGCTACAGACATCTATGTCACCCCTTACCTGACCGAGGCGCAAATCACGTCGGGAACCCTCTCCTACGCGCTGGCCCTGGGGCGCCCGGTCGTCTCCACGCCCTATTGGCATGCGGTCGAGGCCTTGAGCGGCGGGGTCGGCGTCCTGTGCCCGTTCCACGACACCCACGCCTTCACCGAAGCGATCGGCGCGCTTCTGGCCTCCGAAGGCCGTCGCGCCGAGATGAGCCTGCGCGCCTACGAGGCGGCGCGGCCCTCGCGCTGGGCGGCGGTGGCGGAAGCTTATATTCAACGCGCGGAGGCGGACGTGCAAACCCATATCGACGGCAAGGCCCACCCCCATCCTGCGACGCGTCAGGCTCTGCCGCCGCGCCCGCCCCTGACGGCGATCGCGCGCATGAGCGACGATTGCGGCCTGCTGCAACATGGCTGCCTGCGCCTGCCCGACCGACGCCACGGCTACTGTACGGACGACAATGCGCGCGCCCTGTCCCTGATGGCGCGCCTCAGCCAGATCGAGCCGTTGACGCCGGAGCAGACGCGCATGGCGCGCGCCTACGCCGCCTTCGTCAACCACGCCTGGCTGCCGGAGGGCCGCTTTCGCAACTTCTTAGCCTATGACCGGCGCTGGCTCGATGAGGGCGGCTCGGACGACTGCTGCGCGCGCGCCTTTGAAAGCCTTGCCGATGTCGCGCGCTCGAACCTGCCCAACGACCTCAAGCTCTGGGCCTGCGATCTGGGCGGGCGCGTGCTGGCGCATCTCGATGCGTGGCCGTCCTTACGCGCCCGCGCCATATTGACCCGCGCCCTCGTCAGGGGAACTGGCGCGATCGGGGACGCGCCGACGCTTAAGACGCGGCTGCGAACCTTCTGCGCCGATCTGCACGCGCGCCTCCGGCATTTTTCACGCGACGGCCACATCTGGTTCGAGCCGGAACTGGCCTACGACAATGCGCGCATTCCTGAAGCGCTGATCCTCGGCGGGCATGTCCTCAACGAGGCCGACTCTATGCGCGGCGGACTGACGGCCCTGCGCTGGCTGATGCAGGCGCAGACCCACGCGCCGTCCGGCGCCTTCATGCCGGCGCCGACCTCGCGCTTCGACGCGCAGGGGCAGGACCATCCGCTTTACGACCAGCAACCCCTTGAGGCGCTGGCCAGCGTCGAGGCCTGCCTGAGCGCGGCGGCGGTCAGCGGCGATGAAGACTGGCGCGCCGAAGCCATGCGCGCGCTCGCCTGGTTCACCGGACGCAACACCCAGCACCTGTCGCTGATCGACGCCGACGGCGGATGCTGCGACGGGCTGACCCCGCAGGGCCGCAATGAAAACCAGGGCGCCGAATCCCTGCTGGCCTGGCCGCTGAGCTGGCTGGCCGTGCGTTTGGCCCTGTAATACCGGGACTTCGCAAGACCATGATACCGATGACCCTGAGTACGACCACCCTGCACGCCGACGCGTCGCGCGTGGTCATCCTGCCTTTTTCCATCTCCATCATGCCGCGCGACTCCGCCATGGGCGCCATGTCGCGCGTCACGCGCGTCTGCGCGGCCCTGACCGCTTTGTCAGCCGAACAGTGCCGCACGGAGCTGGAGGTCGTCAATCGCGACTTCACCGGGCGGCACTGGCAGACGCGCGGCATCTTCCTCGACCGCTTTCGCCAGATTCAGCAGATGCAGGGCGATCTTGAAGGCCTCGACGAAGACCATCAGGCATTGATCGGCGCCTATTTCTGCCATGAATACAGCTATCAGGCCGCCGCCATCATGAACCCGTCGGTCGTCCCCCACCCCGACCAGACCAACGCCCAGGGCGGCGTCAACTTCGTCATGTCCACCCGCACGGTCGGCGAAGGCCACACCTCGACCGTCTCCTTCCGCGAAGGCGTCTTTTTCCCGGACGGAACCATGGAGCTGTGGCCGGAGGCCGATTTCGCCGTCGCGGCCAAGCCCGATTCCAATGTTCTTCTGGACGGCGCGGTCGAGGTGCGCGGCCATCAGGCCTGCCCGATCTCGGAGACGGTGCTGTTCCCGGTGACCCGCGCCCAGTCGAACGGTCTTGAAGACCTGCGCCTGACCTGGTTCGAGGAAGAGGATGGCCGTCGCGAATATTTAGGCACCTATACCGCCTATAGCGGGCGCGAAACCGCCTGCGAATGTCTGGAGACCAGCGACTTCCGCTCCTTCCGCTTAACGCCGTTCACCGGCGCGGCGTCGCAGCACAAGGGCCTGGCCTTCTTCCCGCGCCGCATGAACGGGCGCTACGCCGCCATCGCGCGGCTCGATCACGAAAGCCTGTTCTATCTGGAAAGCGACGACCGCTATGCCTGGAATATGGGCGACCGCATTATGGGGCCTGAGGCGCCATGGGAGCTGATCCAGATGGGCAATTGCGGCTCTCCGATCGAACTGGACGAAGGCTGGCTTCTCCTGACTCACGGAGTCGGCGCGGTGCGGCGCTACTCTCTCGGCGCGGCCCTGCTCGACAAGCATAATCCGCGCAAGCTGATCGCACGCTCGAAACAGCCCCTGCTGTCGCCTTCGGAAGACAATCGCGAAGGCTATGTGCCCAACGTCGTCTATACCTGCGGCGCGATGCGCGTCGGCGACTGGATCTTCATGCCCTATGGCGTCGCCGATTCCAGCATCCATTTCGCCTCGATCCACATCAGGGACTTGCTGGCCCATCTGGGGCTTTAATCAGGGCCAGCCCCATGCCCGGAATTGTGCGCCGCCGCAGGTGAACTGGAGACTCGGTCAAGGTGATCTCCAGAGTCGGATGCGCGATCCCGCTCAGGAAATGCCCGCCGCGCGTCGTGGCGTCCTTGAGGCTCAGCACGGCATGCGCGTGAACGCTGGGCTCGCCCTTGTCGTCCTCGGCGATGTCGCCAATCAGGCTGAGCGCCTCGCATTGCCCGGCGACCTCGGTCCGGTCATAGTCTTTTCGCCCAAAATCGAACCAGCCGAGGCTTGCTTTTTCAAAGGCGCCGATCGCGCTGAACGTCGCGGCGAATATCTGATTTTCCACCGCAAAACCGGTCAGCGCCGTCAGCGCCTCCTCGCCCGCATCCAGCACGATGACGTAAGTGCGCAGGGCCTGCGCCGAATCCGTCGTCAGAAGGTGAGATTGCATAGGTCGCCTTAACCGGAGCGCCTTACGGACCTCATACAAAGGTCATCAGGCGCTCCGCATATATATGGGGAAGCTGCTTACATGGACGAAGAAGACGATGAGTCGCTCCACGAGGATGAGTCGCTGTCGCTCGACATCATGGACGAGTCGTCGGACGTCGCGCTGTCGCTGCTTGCCGACAGGCTGTCGGAGCTTGAAGAGGCATAGCAGGACTCGGCGGCGCCCCGGTCGGTGGATTGATCCGGATAGCCCTGAACCGAGGAACAACTGCTGGAGCTGGCGCCCATATCCGAGGGAGGCGTCATCGAATCCGTGGTTTGCGCGGACGATAAGAGGGGCGCGAAGGCGGCGGCTGTGACGAAGGCCGCCGCGGTCAGCGCCGGCGCGATCTTGGCGAGGTTTGACATGGTGGAAGTCCTTTTTTTCTGAATCCCGGCGCCGACAGTGCGCCGACGCCGGGAGTCACATCATGCCGACCGGCGCATAAGTATTCCCGTCCCATTTCCGCCCGTGCCGCAAAGATCGGGCAAACCTGTCTCGAACTATGAAAAGCGGCTTTCGCCGCCTACCGCATTGGATTTTTATCCCGATCCCGGTAGGTCTCAACCATCGCGCCATGCCTTGCGCGTCTATCCGCGTCATCGTCTCAGCTAAAGAGGGTCGCCGCACGTTTGCGGCGGCGCAGATTGCCGTCATGCGCCACGGAGCGCCGCTCGATTATTTTTCTCACGTCTACGGTCCGGTCGCCCGCTCGATGCAGGCGCTCGGCTGGACTTATACGGCGATCTGCGTCGGCGTCTGCCTCGTCATTATCGGTCTGCTAATGACGGCCATGATGCGGCGACGCGGCGGAGGCGACCGTATCGTGACCGAAAGCGGCCCCGCCCTGACCTGGGTGATGATCGGCAGCGGCGTCTCCACGCTCATCCTGTTCGGCATGGCGATCTACGCCTTTATCGCCCTGCGCGCCGTCGCCGCGCCCGCCAAGGCGCCGGTCACCATCGCCGTCACGGGCTATGACTGGTGGTGGAAGGCCGATTATGGCGGCGTCGTCGTCGCCAATGAACTGCATATCCCCACCGGGGTTCCCGTAAAGATCGACCTGCGCAGCGCCGACGTCATTCACGCCTTCTGGGTTCCGCAACTGGCGGGCAAGACGCAGATGATCCCCGGCGTCACGACCCATCAATGGCTGCAGGCCGACCGGCCCGGCGTCTATCGCGGCCAATGCACGCAGTTCTGCGGCGAACAGCACGCCCACATGGCCTTTGAGGTCGTGGCGCAAAGCCCCGCCGACTACCGCGCCTGGCTGGCGGCGCAGGCAGCAAACGCCGCCGCGCCGTCATCGGCGCTGGCGCAAACGGGCCAGCACTATTTCCGCAGCCATTGCGGCGGCTGTCATTCCGTGCGCGGCACAGAGGCCACAGGCCAACACGCCCCCGACCTGACCCATCTGATGTCACGGCGCGAACTGGCCGCAGGCCTGACGCCCAATACGCCCGATAACCTCATCAACTGGGTCGAACACGCGCAAGACCTCAAGCCGGGCACGCGCATGCCGTCCTTCGACCTGACCCCAGAGCAGCGCACGGCGCTGAAAGCCTATCTGACAGGCCTGTCATGACGGAACAGCGCATCCCTCATATCGGCTGCGTCGCGCCCAATTCCGAAGACGAAAAGCGCCTGCGCGACATCTGGGAAGCCGAACCGGGCCTGAAGGGCAAGCTCGGCTCCGTCGATCACAAGGTGATCGGCCTGCGCTATATCGTCACCGCCTTCGTCTTCCTCATTCTCGGCGGCGTCGAAGCGCTGATCATGCGCCTGCAACTGGCGCGGCCCGATGCGGGCCTTGTCTCGCCGGACGCCTATAATCAGCTTTTCTCGATGCACGGCGTCACCATGATCTTCCTCTACGCCCTGCCGGTTCTGTCAGGCTTCTCCAACTATCTGTGGCCGCTGATGCTGGGGACGCGCGACATGGCCTTTCCGCGCCTGAACGCCCTGTCCTACTGGCTGTTCCTGTTCGCGGGCCTGTTCCTTTACGCCGGGTTCGCCTTCGGCCATGGCGCCAATGCGGGCTGGTTCAACTATGTGCCGGTCTCCGGCCCGATCTTCGATCCGGGGCCAAATATCGACATCTATGCGCTGGGCATGGTGCTGCTCGGCATATCGACGACGGTCGGCGCCGCCAATTTCGTCGTCACCCTGTTCCGCCTGCGCGCGCCCGGCATGTCGCTGAATCGCGTGCCGATCATCGTCTGGGGCACGCTGACCGCCTCGGTCGCCAATCTGATCGTCATCCCCTCGGTCAGCCTGACCTTCTTCCTGCTATGGCTCGACCGCAATCTGGGAACGCACTTTTTCGATACGGGCGCGGGCGGCCAAGCGCTTTTGTGGCAGCATCTGTTCTGGGTGTTCGGCCATCCGTGGGTCTATGTCGTCGTCCTGCCCGCCATGGGGATCGTCTCCGACGCCCTGCCGACCTTCTGCCGCCGTCCTCTGGTCGGCTATGCGGCGGTCGCCATGTCCACGGTCGCGACCATGATCATCGGCTTTGAGGTCTGGATTCACCACATGTTCGCCACCGGCCTGCCGCCTCTGGTGCTGGCCTTTTTCGGCGCCGCCTCGCTGATCATCGCCATTCCCTCGGCCATCACCGTCTTCTGCTGGATCGCGACCATCTGGGCCGGACGCCCGCAGTTCAAAGTCCCGTTCCTGTTCTTCGCCTCGTTTGTGCTGCTGTTCGTGATCGGCGGCGTCTCCGGCGTGATGACGGCGGCGGTGTCGCTCGACTGGCAGCTCAACGAGACCTATTTTGTCGTCGCCCACCTGCACTACGTCCTGCTCGGCATCAATGTCTTCCCGGTGATGGGGGGCGTCTATTACTGGTTCCCCAAATGGACAGGCCATAAGACGAACGAGGTCTTAGGCCGCTGGGCGTTTGGCGTCCTGTTCACCGGCTTCAACCTCGCCTTCTTTCCCATGCACATTCTGGGCGTTCTGGGCATGCCGCGCCGAATCTACACCTACGCGCCGGGCATGGGCTGGAGCCTTCTGAACCTGCTCGTCACCCTCGGCGCCTTCCTGTTCGCTCTCGGCGTGCTGATCTTCCTGATCGATCTTCTGATCAGCGCCCGGCGCGGCGAACCGGCAGGCGACAATCCATGGGACGCCGCGTCGCTGGAATGGAGCATGTCTTCTCCGCCACCCGCCTATAATTTCCGCGTCATCCCGATCATCGCCAGCGGCCACCCTTTATGGGAGGACCGCCTGAACCAGAGCGAACAACGCAGCAAGCTGCACGAAGGCTTCACCCTTTTGGAAGGCCGCGAGACGCTTGGAACCTCTCCGCTCGACTCGGAGCCGAACGCCATATTACGCATGCCCGGCGACCATCTCGCTCCGTTCGCGCTCGGCCTGGCAGCGACCGTTTTTTTCGCGGCGCTCGCTCTGCACGGCTGGCTGTGGGCGGGACTGGCCCTGGCCGCCTGCGCAGCGACTTTGATCTGGTGGTTCTGGCCGCCAAAAGCTGAGAAGGCGCCATCCGACAGGGAGGCCGCCCATGTCTGAAGACCTCGTCCTTGATAAACCCCTTCCTGTCGGCAATACGGGTCCGCGTCACACCGGGCTGTGGGGCCTTTGGACTCTGGTGCTGACCGAAGGCTCTTTGTTCGGCTACCTGATCGTCTCTTACCTCTATCTCGGCGTCGCCAGCGGCCAGACCTGGCCGCCCCATGGCCCGCCCGACCTGCTCAAACCGGGGATCAGCACGACCATCCTGCTCGCCTCATCCGGCGTGATGATGCTGGTTGAACATAACCTGAAGCGCGCCCGCATCCGATCGGCCCTGGGCTTTCTGGCCCTGACCATCCTGATGGGCGCCGTCTTCGTCGCCATGCAGATGCACGAATGGGCCCATAAGGGCTATGGCCCGTGGACGCATCTTTACGGCTCGCTCTACTTCACCATCACCGGCTTCCACATGGCGCACGTCTTGGCCGGTCTCATTGTGCTGGCGACTTTATTCGTCTGGATTCTCATGGGCCGCATCCGCCCGGACGGTCCCAAACCCGTCACCATCGGCGGCCTCTACTGGCATTTCGTTGACGCCGTCTGGATCGTTGTCTTCTCAACCCTTTATCTGGCCCCGCATCTTCATGGCTGACACCCGCACACAAGCTGAAGAACCCCGCCATCCCGCGCCGCATCGCCGCCGCGTCGCCGGGTGGCGCAACTATGCCGGTCTGATCCTCGCGCCGGGCGCCTGGTCGGCCTATATGCTGTTCGCCTTCGGCATGGCCGATCTCGGCTGCGGCGTCATCGTCGGCGTGACGATCTGGACCAGTCTCGCCGGCGTCGTCAGCCTCCTGACCGGACTCTATGGCGGCTATATCGCCCACACCGTCTGGAAACGCACCCGGCATGAGGCCGAAGGCGATCCGGCTGCGGCCATCGACGTCGGCGAAGGCCGCGCGCGCTTCTTCGGCATGGTCGGCATGATCGCCAGCGGCATCTTCGCCGCCGCCAGCCTGATCGTCCTGGCCGCCAGCGTGGTGATGCCGCCATGCTGAAGCTGATCCTCGCCACCGCCGCATGCGCAGCCCTTTCCGCCAGCGTCGCCCACGCCGACATCGCGCGCGGCGCCTATATCGCCCGCGCCGCCGACTGCGCCTCGTGCCACACCAAGGCCAGCAACGGCGAGGATCTGGGCCCCATATACGCGGGCGGCAGGGCCATGAAGACGCCGCTGGGAACCATCTTCTCCACCAACATCACCCCCGACAAGGCGACCGGCATCGGCGATTACAGCCTGAAGGATTTCGACCATGCGGTGCGCGACGGCGTGGCGAAGGACGGCCATCATCTCTATCCGGCCATGCCCTATCCCTCCTTCGCGCGCATGAGCGACGCCGACATCAAAGACCTCTATGACTATTTCCTTCACGGGGTTAAGCCCGTCAAAAACGATCCGCCGAAGACGCACCTGCCCTTTCCGTTCAACATGCGCTGGGCGATCCTGTTCTGGAACTGGCTTTTCAAGCCGCATCATCGCTTCCAGCCCGATCCAAAGCACGACGCCATCTGGAATCGCGGCGCCTATCTGGTCGAGGGCCCCGGTCATTGCGGCGCCTGCCATACCCCGCGCGGCCTCGCCTATCAGGAGCGTGGAACCAGGGCCAGCGACCGGCTGTTCCTGACCGGCGGCACGCAGGAATACTGGCATGCGCCGACTTTACGCGGCAATGTCCGCACCGGCCTCGGAAGCTGGACCGAATCCGGCCTCATGCAATTCTTCAAAACCGGCCACGCCCAGGGCCGCGCCGCCTATGGCGCCATGTCCGAAGTCGTCGAGAAATCGACGCAGTATCTCAATGACGGCGACCGACTGGCGGTCGCGCGCTATCTGAAATCGCTGGCGCCGGGACCGCAAGCTTTCGCCGCACCGCCCTATCATACGCAGGACCAGCAGGAATGGCCGGGCGCAGGCCTGTTCGCTCAGGACTGCGCAGGCTGTCACGGCGATCGGGCGCATGGCAAGGAAGCGCCGACTCTGGCGGGCAATCCGGCGGTGATGAGCAATGATCCGTCCTCTGTCGTCCACATAATCCTGAAGGGCGGTCACACGCCCCGGACCGGCGGCAAGGCGCAGATCATGCCGGGCTTTGAGACGCAACTGACCGATCAGGAGGTCGCGCGCGTCGCCACCTATGTGCGTCAGGGCTGGGGCAATCGGGCCCCCTCGGTCAGCGCGAGCAAGGTCCGTTCGATACGGACGAAAATCCGCGACGAGCCGATGTGGGTGAAGCCGCATCGCGCACCACAGGCAGCATCACGATAAGCACCGCAAGAAGACTCATCATCACCCCCGGCAGCCACAGGATCAGCCCGCCAAGCCGCTGATCCGTCAGCGCGTCCAGCCCCGTCGCCCGTCCGCACAGGGCATAGACCGGGTAGAGATCGCTATTGGCGCTCATCAGCAGCAGGCCGAGGGCAATCTGCGTCGGCGCCACCGCCAGCGCCATCAGCATGCGCGTCAGCGGTCGCCACGGACCGTTCAGCACGCTGGCCCAGAACATCACGCCATTGAGCGCCATGCTGACATTCATGATCGCGTACAGCCGCGCATCCAGCATCGCCGCGACATGCACCGGTGGGATCAACCAGACGACAATCAAGACGCTGAACAGGATCGGCGCGACGACCGGGTGGTTGAGCGCCCGCACGAAGCGCGGCGGCGTCCATCCCATGGTCTGCAACGGAACCGCCAGAGCGATCAGCATGGGCGCGACATGATGAAGGATCAGATGCTGCAGGCGATGCGCGAAAAAGGCGTGTTCTGAAAAGTAATCGAGTCCGCTTTGCAGCCCGAACCACATCAGGGCGACTCCAGCCCAGAAAAGGCCCTGCCGCCGCGCGCCAGGCGGCCTTTGACGCGCGCCCCTGACGTAAACAACCGCCGCCGCCAGAAACAGCGGCGGCGCCCACCACAGGCCCTCCCAGGGCGTCAGCCAGAAGACAAAATCCATCATTGATTTTTCATCGCCGCGCGCACCGCGC
>DATMTF010000060.1:0-4871 GCA_035565015.1 Asticcacaulis sp.
AGGGGATAGGATAAGCGCGATTTGAGGGGCGGGGATAAGTCGGGAAGAAAGATACCCCACCACCGCGCCCGAAAGGGCGTGGTGGTGGGGTGTCTTGCCGACGGTTACGCCATTAAATCGGCGAACGGCGCGTTCAGGACGCGCGCGGCGTCGTCCGGGGCGATGGACAGCAAAAGCCCGCGTTGACCGGCATTGATATAGATGCGATCGAACAATTGCGCGGTTTCGTCCATGGCGGTCGGCGTCAGCCTGCGCTGGCCGAAGGGCGAGATGCCGCCGACCTTGTAGCCGGTCAGACGCTCGGCGTCGGGAACCTTCATCATGTGCGCCGACTTGCCGGAAAACGCCGCCGCCAGTTTCTTCATGCTGACCTCCTGCGGCGAGGGGACGACGACGCAGACCGGTTTTGCGTCCACCTCGGCCATCAGGGTCTTGAAGGTCTGGTCGGGATCGACGCCCAGAGCCTCGGCGGCCTGCAAGCCGACGCGCGGCGCGTCCGGGTCGTAATCATAGGGATGCAGGTCGAAGGCGACGCCGAGCTTCGACAAAAACAGCGTGCCGGGCGTGGTCTTAGACATGCCAGCCTTCCTGATTCGCGTCCCTCAGAAAGGCCGCGACGTCTTCGTCCGTCGTCTGGAAGCTGGCGACGAGGCGATAGGCGTCGGGGCCGGAATTGGGCCACGGATAGAAGCGGTGTCCGGCGTTGGCGAGCCGGTCGGCCACGGCGCGCGGCAGGGTGACGAACAGTTCGTTGGCTTCGACCGGATGCAGCACGCTCACCCCGTCGAGCGTTTCAAGGCCGTCGCGCAAGGCCCGCGCCATCCGGTTGGCGTGACCGGCCAGATCGAGCCACAGTCCGTCCTGCAACAGGGCCAGCAACTGCGCCGAGATGAAGCGCGCCTTGGACGGCAACTGGCCGCCGCGCTTATGAATATAGGCGAAATCGCGCGCCAGCTCCGGGTTGAAGATCACGACCGCCTCGGCGGCCAGGGCGCCGTTCTTGGTCGCGCCGAAGGACAGGATGTCGATCCCGGCCTCGGACGTGACCTCCGCCGGACGGCAGCCGAGGGAGGCCACCGCATTGGCGAGGCGCGCGCCGTCCATATGGACGAAAAGCCCGTTCGCATGCGCCGTCTCGCACAGGGCGCGCACCTCGGCGGGCGTATAGACCGCGCCCAGCTCCGTCGCCTGCGTCAGGCTGAGCGCCCGCGGGCGCGAGGTGTGCGGCGCGTGTTCCAGCGTTGTCGAGATCAGATGCGTGACGCCGTCCGGCGTCAGCTTGCCATGGGCGCCGTCCAGCGCGACGATCTTACCGCCTGTGAAGAATTCCGGCAGGCCGCACTCGTCATTATTGATATGGGCGATGCGGTGCGCCAGCACCGATTCGTAAGGACGGATCATCGCCGCCAGGGCCAGCCCGTTGCAGGCCGAGCCGTTAAACACCGGCCAGATCTGCGCGTCCGGCGCCTCGAAGCTGGCGCGGAACGCCTCGCGCATGGCGGCGGTGACGGAATCGGCGCCATAGGCGGGCGCAAAACCGTCATTGGCGGCGGCGATGGCGGCGAGGACGGCGGGATGCACGAAGGCGGCGTTGTCGCTGGCGAAGCTGGCCATAAGAGCCTCAGAAATTAGTCGAGCGGCGTGTAATAACGGCCCGTGGGCTTTGCGTCCAGCAAAGCCATGACGGCGGCGAATTCCGCCGGGTCGATGGCGCGCGCCGCCGCCTGATGCGCCTCGCGGCTGTCCCACGTTTCCAGCACGATCAGGGCGTCGTCATGATGGCCGCCATCGGCCATTTTCAGCAAAAGCTCGCAGCTCTGGCAGCCTTCCAGTGCGCGTATCTGCGCAACGATCGTTTCAAAGCGGGCCGCAAGCGCCGGAAATCCGCCGGGCGAGGCTTTGAAAGTCGTAAGTCGTAAAACGCTCATAGTGTTCCCATCCTTTTCTGTCGCGCGCAGCCGTATTTACATAGCCGTCAATTTTGCGCAAAAAATCGACGCAGTTGAAAGCGCTGCAAACCATTTAACTCCGTCTTATCATATCGCGTGATACGCCAGACCCGTATGGTCAAATCCCGTCAGTACGACGCAGGATCGTCCAGAAAAGATTTCCGGCGTTTCATGGTTTTCAAACGGCTCAGCACCCGATTATCGGTCCTTTACGGCGCCTTGTTCGCCTTTGGCCTGCTGATGACCGCCCTGACCGGCTATTTCAGCGTGGTCAATAACGCCCGCCAAACCGCGCAAAGCGAGTTGCAGGCTTCGGCGCGCGTCTTTCAGCGCGTCTGGTCCGATCGCACCGAGGTCCAGTCGGCGGGCGCCCTGTTGCTGGCGCACGATACGGATTTTCGCCAGGCCATGCTGGATCAGGACGCCGCGACGGTCAGCGAGGACTTCGCCATACTGCAAAAGCGCATCAAGGCGGATATGGGCTTTGTCATCGGCGCCGATGGTCAGCCGGTGCAGGGACGCGGCGACCCGGTCGCCATGGCGGTCGCCGCCGCCTTGCAGGACGCGCGCGTGGGAAAGGTCCAGACCGGCGTGATCACGGTCGCGTCACGCCCCTATCAGGTCGTCGCCATGCCGGTTCTGAAGACCTATGGCGGTCCTGACAGACTGGGATGGGTCGTCTTCGTGTCGCAGCTCGATGCGGTGGAGATGCAGACCTTGCAGACCCTGGCCTCGGCGCCGGCGACGGCCTCGATCCTGACTCAGACGCGCGGCGGCTTGTGGATGGACGGAAGCGGGCAGGGGAACGTCTACGCGGTCGACGCGCTCAGCTTCTTTGTCGACAACAGCCTGCGCACCGGCGCCGCCGGGCCGCTGTCCGCGCGCGGCGGTCAGGCCATCGCCTTCGCCACCCGCCTGCAAACCCTGGGCGCCGATCAGAAAAGCGTTCTGTTGCTGTCCTATCCGCTGAAGGCGGCCCTGCGCGATTATCAGCCGGTCATCAGCGCGCTGGCTCTGATCGGCGCTCTGGGTCTGGTCTTCATTATCCTGGCGAGCCTCTATCTGTCGCGGTCGCTGTCGCGGCCCATTCAGGATCTGACAAAAGCGGCGCGCGCCCTGCGCGAAGGCGGCGCCGGTCAGATCGACATCGTGGCGCGCTACGAAATGGGCGAGCTGGCCGAGGCGTTCAACGACATGGCCGCCTCGATGCAGGCCCGTGAGCAGGACATCACCCGGCTGGCCAAGTGCGATCCGGCGACCGGCCTGCCGAACCGCTCGGCCTTTGAGGACCACCTGCGCGCCCTGCACGACAGCGACGCCGCCGAACAGGGCGGCGTCGCCATTGTCTGCATCGGCGTCGACCGCTACACGCATATACGCGCGGTCTGGGGCGTCGCTTACGGTCACAGCCTGATGACGCGCCTGCAGGAAATCCTCGGCGGCATTTTCGCCAAGGCCTATATTGCGCGTCTGTCCGGCGACACGCTGGGCCTGTGCCTGACGCCGTGCGCGGCGGCTCAGGCCATGCCGCTGGCGCGCGCGATCGCGGCGCGGCTCGATAAGCGCATCCGCGTCACCGAAGATCAGAGCCTGGACGTGCGCGTCAGTCTGGGCGTCTATCATGTCGGCAAGACGCGCGGCGCGACCGACGACTGCGTCGAGCGCGCCCTGATCGCGCTGGATCAGGCGCGCGCCGCCAAGGTCAAGGTCGCCAGCTTCGATCCGCGCGTCTATTCGGAACTGGCTGACACCCTGTTGCTGACCGATCAGCTTCACGCCGCGCTGCAAAATCGCGACATGATGGTCTATTACCAGCCGAAATTCAGTTATCGCGAAGGTCGCATCACCTCGGTCGAGGCGCTGGTGCGCTGGAGCCACGCCGAGCGCGGCTTTGTCTCGCCGCAGCGTTTCGTCGCCA
Source organism: Asticcacaulis sp. (assembly GCA_035565015.1). GTDB lineage: Bacteria > Pseudomonadota > Alphaproteobacteria > Caulobacterales > Caulobacteraceae > Asticcacaulis. The sequence goes on from DATMTF010000060.1 coordinate 3,868, forward strand.
TCGCCGAGGAGACGGGCGCGATTCGCGACCTGACCCTGCAGGTGCTGCAGACCTGTATCGACGATCAGAAACGCCTGAAGGCGGCGGGTTTCGATCTTGACGTCAGCATCAACTATTCCGGTCGTCTTTTGTCGGACGACGCCTTCAATCAGCGCACCCTGCGCCTGTGTCAGCAGGCGGTCGGGCGCATCTGCCTCGAAATCACCGAAACCGCCGTCATCGACGATCCGAAGATCGGACTGGCGGCGATCAACACCTTTGTCGATGCGGGGCTGGAGATCTCCATCGACGATTTCGGCACCGGCCTGTCGTCCCTGGCCTATCTGAAGCAGATTCCGGCGCATGAACTCAAGATCGACCGCGCCTTCGTCATGGAGATCGAGAGCGGGCAGCGCGACGCGCTTGTGGTGCGCTCCTCGATCGATCTGGCGCACGGTCTGGGCATGAAGGTGACGGCGGAGGGCGTCGAGACGCGCGCCGCCTTCACCCTGCTGCAGGCCATGGGCTGCGATCTGGCCCAGGGTTACGGCATCGCCCGGCCTATGCCCTATGACGCGCTGGGACCGTTCCTGACGGATTTCAACGGCGTCGTGGGCGGCGCTGACGCGTCGCCGAACGGACAACGATTCGCGTCAAGGTAGCTGTGACGGGCGGAAATTTTGTTTGCGGCGCACAATTTCCGGCGAAATTGCGGCTAAATGATTACCGGAACGCGGCGCAAGCCCCTGCGGTATCATATGGCGAAGAAAAACCTGTGCGTCGGCGTGGCGAGGATGGCGGAGAGGGTGGGATTCGAACCCACGATAGAGTTGCCCCTATGCCGCATTTCGAGTGCGGTGCTTTCGACCACTCAGCCACCTCTCCGCAGAGGATTCTCGTCAAAACGCTTTGAAAAACAAGGTTTTGAGTAGCTAATGGGCGCCTTTTCCGGCGTCCGGCGTGGTCAGGAGGCGTGTACCTACCCACAGTTTGTGCGAATCGCAAGCCCCTTTTCGGCTCTCTTT
>DATMTF010000061.1:0-36288 GCA_035565015.1 Asticcacaulis sp.
AATCCAGCCCGGCATAGATGGTGTGCGCGCCATAGCTTTTGTGGACCTTGCGCAGGTTCAGCACGTCCTCGCCGGAACGCGGCGGCGTGCGGAACTCGAACGACACCGACTGGCGGCGGCGCGGCGCCTCGACGCGCTCGATCTTGTCGAGCTTCTTGACGCGGCTCTGCACCTGGGCGGCGTGGCTGGCGCGCGCCTTGAAGCGCTCTATGAACTTGATCTCCTTGGCCAGCATGGCCTGCTGGCGCTCATACTGCGCCTGGCGCTGGGCTTCGGTCAGGGCGCGCTGCTGATCGTAAAAATCGAGATCGCCCGAATAGGTGATCAGCGAACCTGCGTCGATCTCGACCACCTTGTTGATGATGCGGTTCATGAAAGCGCGGTCGTGCGAGGTCATCAACAGCGCGCCGTCATAATTTTTAAGAAAGCCTTCCAGCCAGATCAGGCTTTCGAGATCGAGGTGGTTGGACGGCTCGTCCAGCAGCATGGCTTCCGGCCGCATCAGCAGAATCCGCGCCAGCGCCACGCGCATCTTCCAGCCGCCGGAGAGTAAGCCGACATCGCCGTCCATGCGCGTCTGACTGAAGCTCAGGCCCGCCAGCACCTCGCGCGCCCGCGCCTCCAGCGCATAGCCGTCCAGTTCTTCAAAGCGGGCCTGCACGTCGCCGTAGCGGTCGATAATGGCGTCCATCTGATCGGCTTGATCGGGGTCGACCATGGCGGCCTCCAGCTCGGCCATTTCGGCGGCCAGAGCGCTGACCGGGCCGACGCCGTCCATCACGGCGGCGACGGCGCTCTGGCCGGACATCTCGCCGACCTCCTGGCTGAAATAGCCGATGCGCACGCCGGGATCGATGGCGACCTGACCGTCATCGGGCGCGTCCTGACCGGTGATCATGCGGAACAGGGTCGATTTGCCCGCGCCATTCGGACCGACCAGCCCGACCTTCTCGCCCTTTTGCAGCGTCATCGCGGCGTCGATGAACAGGATCTGGTGGCCGTTTTGTTTGCTGATAGTGTCGAGACGGATCATGCGGGACGTGAACTCTGAAAAACCGGGACGCTGTGTCGGGCAGGCTTTACAGACATGGCGGCGTTTAGGGAAGGGGTCAGGTAGTCTCCGGGGACCCGGAACGGACCCTGCGCCTCGGCTACATCCTTCTGGCGCAGATTATCGCACGCAGGCGGCGCTGACGGGCGCGGTCGCCATGTCCAGCCGCGCATAGGCGAAGGCGACGCCGACGCCGAGCAGGACCGGCCCGTCCCATGCCGCCCGCGCCACCATGTCCGCGAGATCGCCAAGGCGCCCGCGCAACGCCCGCGCCGTATCGCGCCCGGCGTTCTCGACCGCCATAACCGGTGTGGCGGCGGACCGTCCGGCGCGCAGCAAGGACGCCTGAATGTGGGCGGCGTTATGCGACGACATATAAAAGCACAGGCTGGCGCTTGGGTCGGCCAGCAGGCCGTCGCGAAAGTCGATGGCGCCGTCCTGGCCGCGTCCGGTCAGGAAGGTCACCGAGCGCGCCTCGCCGCGATGGGTGAGCGGAAATTCAAACTGCGCCGCCGCCGCCGAGGCCGCCGTCACGCCGGGCAGGGTGCGGTGCGCGACGCCGTGGCGGTCCAGATGCAGGCGCTCCTCCTCGACGCGCCCGAACACGGACGGATCGCCGCCTTTCAGCCGCACGACCTTCAGCCCGCGCCGCGCCAGCCGGACCATAAGCATGTTCGTTCTGTCCTGCGGCACGGATAACCGGTCGCCGCGCTTGCCAACGCACACCTTGACGCAACGCTGCGGCAGAAGCGCAAGAATCTCATCGCTGACCAGCGCATCGTACAGCACCGCCTGCGCGTCTTGCAGCGCCTTGAGCGCCCCCAGCGTCAGATGATCCGCCCCGCCGGGGCCTGCGCCGCACAGGGTGACAATTCCTTGGGTGACGAAACCGTCAGGCATGGGAAGACTCCTTCGCGTGTTTCAGCAGGCATTGCTTCAGCTCGCCCTTGCACGAGCCGCAGGACGTACCGGCCGCAGTGGCCTCGCCGATGGTCTCGACGCTCGAAGCCCCATCGCCGATGGCGGCCATGATGGTCTTTTCGCCGACGTTGCGGCAGGCGCAGATGATGCGGCCCTTGTCCTCGACGCCGGGCAGGCGGCCGATCAGCAGGGCGGCGCGGTCATCGTCGCTCAAAGTCGCGTCCCCGAACCGCTCCAGCAGCCAGTCGCGCGGCGGCAGCTTTTTGTGAATCGGCGCGACGAAGATGACCCGCGTCAGCCGCCCGTCCTCGATGCGCGCGCGCCGCGTCAGGCCCGCCGCGTCGTCGTCCAGCATCAGATTGACCGCGATGCCGGAGACGTCCACCGGCGCGACGCCCGCAATCTCGAAACAGTCGGCGAAGGCGTGCGGCGTGCGCCGCCAGATGGTGTCGTCGCGCCATGGCGGCAGGTCGCCGTCGAAGTCGCGCGGCGCCATGACAAAGCCATGCCACGCCTCATTATAGGCGTGGACGCGCGCGGGCGTATGCTTGAACTCCGGCTGGCCGGAGATCGGATCGACCATGGGATTGATCAGTGGGTTGCAGCGCCCGAACGGCGCGAACTGCCGCGTCCAGTGCATGGGAACGCTCAAATCGCCTTCGCGCACATCGTCGGTGACGCGCGCCTTGAGAATCGCCTCGCCGTAAGCGGTGGCGACCACGGCCAGCCGCCCGTCGCGGATATTGAGACGTTTGGCGTCCTTCGGATGGATGTCGAGCAAAGGCTCCGCGATATGCCGGTTCAGCTCCGGCGCCAGCGCCGTGCGCGTCAGGGTGTGCCAGTGGTCGCGCACGCGCGCGCTGTTGAGGCTGAACGGGAAGTCGGGCGAGGTCGCCTGCGCCGGGCCGGAGATTTTCGGCGCGATCAGCCGCGCCCGCCCGTCCGGCGTGGCGAAACGGCCATCCGCGAACAATCTGTGCGTCGAGCCCTTGTCCGTCACCGGCCAGCGCGTCGGGACCAGAGCGTCATACTCCAGCCGAGTCAGGCCGGTCAGGCCCGACAGGTCGAGGAAACGCTGGCCGTCATTCTCGAACGCCGTCAGCCCCGCATGTTCATCAAACACCTCGTCCGGCCCCTGCCACGCAAAGGCGCGGTCCCAGGCGCTGTTCATGCGCCGCGCCACATCCGCAAGGATGGCCCAGTCCGGGCGGACCTCGCCGGGCAGCGGGGCCATGCGGCGCTGGCGTGAGATCATGCGCTCGGAATTGGTAACCGTGCCGTCCTTCTCGCCCCAGGCGGCGGCGGGAAGCTGGATATGCGCCATGTCCATGGTGTCGGTGCGCGCGATCACGTCGGACACCACCACCAGCTCGCACTTGCTCAGCGCCTCATGCACCTTGTTGGCGTCGGGCAGGGACACCATCGGATTGGTGGCCATGATCCAGATCGCCTTGACCTTGCCGGTGCGCGCCGCCTCGAACATATCGACGGCCTTCAGGCCCGGCTTCTGCGCGATCACCGGCGAGTCCCAGTAGCGCTGGACGCGCGATCGGGCCGCCTCGTCGAAATCCATGTGCGCGGCCAGCATGTTGGCCAGCCCGCCGACCTCGCGTCCACCCATGGCGTTGGGCTGGCCGGTGATCGAGAAGGGCGCGGCGCCGGGCTTGCCGATCTTGCCGGACAGAAGGTGCGCGTTGATCAGGGCGAGCCCCTTCTGCACGCCCTGCGCCGACTGGTTGGAGCCCTGGCTGAACAGGCTGACCACCTTGTCGGTGTGCAGGAAGGCGTCGAAGAAGGTCTTGAGATCCTTGACCGAAATCCCGCAATCGGACGCGATGGCGTCGAGGCTCTGATCGTCGGCGGTCAGGGCGGCCATCAGGCGGCTATAGCCCTGCGTATGCTTGTCGATAAAGTCGTGATCGAGCGCGTCGCGCGCGATCAGGTGCGCGCACAGGCCGTTCCACAGCCGCACATCGGTCTGCGGGCGGATCATCAGGTGCAGGTCGCTGGCCCTGGCGGTATCGGTGCGTTTCGGGTCGATGCAGATGCGCATCTGGTCTTGTCGCGCTTCGATGCGGCGGTACAGCACCGGGTGCGTCCAGGCGGCGTTGTGGCCGGAAAAGACCAGCAGATCGGCCTCGGTCAGGTCGTCATAGGTTCCGGGCACGAGGTCGGCGCCGAAGGCCAGCTTGTGCGCAGCGACGGCGGACGACATGCACAGGCGCGAATTGGTGTCGATATTGGCCGTGCCGATATAGCCCTTGGCCAGCTTGTTGACCGCGTAATAGTCCTCGCTCAGCAACTGGCCGGAGACGTAGAAGGCGACCGCGTCGGGGCCGTGTTCGGTGATGATGGCGTTGAAGCGCTGGGCGACTTCATCGAGCGCCGCGTCCCATGTGACGTCACGCAAGTCCCCGTCGACGCGCATGCGCGGGCGGAGCAGGCGGCCTTCCAGCCCGAAGGTCTTGCCCAGCGCCGTCCCCTTGGAGCACAGCCGTCCCTGATTGGCCGGATGGCTGTCGTCGCCGCGCACATTGAGCCCGCGCGTCCCGTGCCGGTCGCCCAGCACGCCGCAGCCGACCCCGCAATAGGGGCAGGTGGTACGGACAATGGCGGTGTCGGCGTCTCTGGGCATGGTTCCAACTTCTCCTCCCCACAGTGTGGGGAGGTGGCGCGGCCCTGGCCGCGACGGAGGGGCAGGCCGCAGGAAGACCCCTCCACCGCTTCGCGGTCCCCCTCCCCAGCAGGCTGGGGAGGAGAAGGTTATGCGGGCAGTCCCAGCAGAATGCGGTCGTTCTCGATCTTCAGCGGCACCGTCGGCGTACAGCCCTTGCCCGCATCCGCGCCGAGGGCTTCGCCGCTTTCCAGCGAGATCGACCAGTTGTGCAGCGGGCAGGCGATGGCGCGGCCATGCACGATGCCCTCCGACAAAGGCCCGCCCTTGTGCGGGCATTTGTCGAATACGGCGTAATAGTCGTCCGTCACCGTGCGGAAGACCGCAATCGGGCCGAGGACGCTTTCGACGCGGCGGGCGCTTTGCGGCGCGACCTCAGCGGCGGGGCCGACATCGACCCAGTTGATCACCACATTCGCATTCATTGGGCAGGCTCCATCGGGCGCAGGTCGGCCAGCGGCGAAAACACCCTGGCCGGTTCGGATTGCGGGGCAAGCTCCGCCCACGGGTCGGTCTGGAACACGGCCTGGCTTTCGAGGAAGCGGGCCTTCAAAGCCGTGCGCGCCGCCTCATCCGCCAAGGCGGATTTGACGAAGTCCAGCCCGACGCGCTCGATCCACGGCGCTGTGCGCTCCAGATACCAGGCGTCCTCGCGGTAAAGCTGCACGAAGGCCATCGACCAGTCGATCGCTTCGGCTTCGGTGGCGACCTTGGTCAGAAGATCGGTGGCGCGGACATGGATGCCGCCATTGCCGCCGACATGCAGCTCATAGCCGCTATCGACGCAGACGACGCCGAAGTCCTTGATCGTGGCCTCGGCGCAGTTGCGCGGACAGCCGGACACCGCCATCTTGAACTTGTGCGGCATCCACGACCCCCAGGTCGCCTGTTCCAGCTTGACGCCGAGCCCGGTCGAATCCTGCGTGCCGAAGCGGCACCATTCGGAACCGACGCAGGTTTTCACCGTGCGCAAAGCCTTGGCGTAGGCGTGGCCGGACACCATGCCCGCCGCGTTGAGATCAGCCCAGACATGCGGCAACTGCTCTTTTTTGACGCCGAACAGGTCGAGCCTCTGCCCGCCGGTGACCTTGACCATCGGCAGGTCGTACTTGTCGACCACATCGGCGATGGCGCGCAGTTCTTTCGCACTGGTCAGGCCGCCCCACATGCGCGGCACGACGCTATAGGTGCCATCCTTCTGAATGTTGGCGTGGTTGCGCTCATTGACGAAGCGCGAGCGCGGATCGTCATGATAGTCGCGCGGCCAGGCGCAGAGCAGGTAGTAGTTGAGCGCCGGACGGCACGACGAACAGCCGTCGGGCGTCGTCCATTTCAGCGCCTGCATCACGTCGGGAATGGTTTTCAGTTCGAGATCGATGATGGCCTTGCGCACATGCGCGTGGCCGTGATCGGTGCATTTGCACACCGGCTTCGGCCCGCTCTGCGTCTTAAAGGCGTCGCCCAGCGTAACCTTCAGCAGGCTTTCGACAATGCCGGTGCAGGAGCCGCAACTGGCCGAGGCCTTGCAATGGCCGCGCACCTTGTCGAGCGTGTCGTTCCCGGCGCAGATCGACGCCACCACCTGACCCTTGGACACGCCATTGCAGCCGCACACTTCGGTGTCGTCGGGCCATGCTGCAACGGCGTCAGAAGGGTCCGCGCCGGCCAGGGCGCTGGTCACCGCCTGACCGAAGATCAGCGTGTCGCGGATCGGGGCGATGTCCTCGCCCTTCTTCATCAGGTCGAAATACCAGCCGCCGTCCGCCGCCTCGCCGAACAGCACGGCGCCGACCAGTTTGTCGTCCTTGATGACGATGCGCTTATAAACGCCGCGGCCGGGATCGCGGAACACGATGTCCTCGCAGCCCTCGCCGCCGCCGAACTGACCGGCGGAGTAGAGATCGACGCCCGAAACCTTCAGCCGCGTCGCCAACGAGGTTCCGAGGAAAGCCGCGTCCGGATTCTTACCGGTCAGCACATCGGCCAGTGTCCGGCACATGTCCCAGATCGGCGCGACGAGGCCGTAGCACTGGCCGCGATGCTGCACGCATTCGCCGACCGCGAAGATATCGGGGTCGTCGGTGCGCATCCGGTCATCGACCACAATGCCGCGCTCGACCGTCAATCCGGCGGATTTGGCCGGTTCGACGTGCGGACGGATGCCGACCGCCATGACCAGCAGCGAACACGGGATCACCCGCCCGTCTTTGAGCTTCAGTCCCTCGACATGGGTCTCGCCGATGATCGCCTCGGACTGGGCGTTGAGTACGGAGGCGACGCCGCGTTCCTCCAGCGCCTTTTCCAGCAGCCGTCCGGCGGCTTCGTCCAGTTGCCGCTCCATCAGCACATCGACCAGATGGATGACGGTCGCCTTCATGCCGCGCTTGGCCAGCCCGTAAGCGGCTTCGAGGCCGAGCAGACCGCCGCCGATCACCACGGCCTCGTTGGCGCCAGTTTCTTTGGACTTTTCCGCCGCCGCCTGCATGGCGTCGACATCGTGCAGGTCGCGGAAGGCGACCACGCCGGAAAGGTCCGCGCCCGGCAGGGGCAGACGGATCGGGTCGGAGCCGGTGGCGAGGATCAGTTTGTCGTAGCCGATGCGCTGGCCGTCGTGCAGAACGACCTCTTTCATCACGCGGTCGATCGACTGAACCCAATAGCCGAAATGGGTCTTCACCCCATTTGCGTCGTACCAGTCCTGCGAATGGGTAACGATCTGATCGAACGTCTTTTCCCCCGCCAGCACCGGCGAGAGCTGGATGCGGTCATAGGTGGGCAGGCTTTCGGCGCCGATGATCGAAATCTCGAAGCGCATCTCGTCCCGCTTGAGGATTTCCTCGACGATACGGCCCCCGGCCATGCCGGCGCCGATCACGATAAGCCGCTCTTTATGCTGGGTCATGCGAACCTCTTGAGCAAAAAAAAGAGCCCCGAAACGCGCCTTCCAGATGGAAAGCCGTTTCGGGACTCCGTTGTCCTTGATGGTGCGTTGCAAAAACCATCATTGGTTTCAGCATCGCGAATGTCGTTTGGCCGACTATGGCCAGTCCTTACAGCGTATGACAGTTCTGCGGATTGTCAACGCTGAAAATGCGCGGCGCACAGACTTTGTGCGCCGCGATAGGGTTTAGATTTTCGCGTCCGCCGCGCCATAGACGTGCCAGGTGGTGCGCCAGGTCTTTTTCACCAGGGTCAGGCCGATCAGGGCCACGAAGGCCAGGGCGGCGAAGATCAACAGGCTGGCCATATAGGAGCCGGTCATCTGCTTCGACAGGCCCATGCTGGCGGCCAGGTAGAAGCCGCCAATGCCGCCGCACATGCCGACCAGGCCGGTCATGACGCCGATCTCGGCGCGGAAACGCTGCGGCACGAGCTGGAAGACCGCGCCATTGGCCATGCCCAGCGACACCATGGCGGTGACGATGAACAAGGTTCCGAGCAGGATATTGCCCATGCCGAGGCTCATCAGCAAAAGGGCGACGCCCGCGATCGCATACATGATCGACAGGGTGCGGATGCCGCCGATACGGTCGGCCAGCCCGCCGCCGACCGGGCGCACGATCGAGCCGAAGAAGACGCAGAAGGCGGTGAACAGGCCGGCGGTGACCGGGGCCAGGCCGTATTGGGTGTTGAAATAGATGTTCAGCGACGAGGACAGGCCGACGAAACCGCCGAAGCTGACGCCGTAAAACAGCATGAACCACCAGGCGTCGACCTGTTTCAGCACCGAGAAATATTCGGCCGTCTTCTTGGGCGCCGGTTGGTTGGGCGAATCCTTGGCGAAGATCTGATAGACGATGAAGGTCAGGATCAGCGGGATGGCGACGAAGGCGAACACGGTCGTCCAGCCATAGGCCTTGGCGAGGCTGGGCAGGAACAGCGAGGCGAAGACCGTGCCGGAATTGCCGGCGCCCGCAATGCCGAGCGCAATGCCCTGATATTTCGGCGGATACCAGCGCGAGGCCAGCGGCAGGGCGACGGCGAACGAGGCGCCCGCCACGCCCAGCACCACGCCGAGTCCCAGCACCGACATGTAGCTATGGATATGGAACAGCCACGCCGCCAAAAGGCCGCCGATGACGATCAACTGGCCCACCGTGCCGGTCATTTTCGGCCCGATGCGGTCGACCAGCACGCCATTGACGACGCGTAAGACCGCGCCCGCCAGGATCGGCACGGCGACCATGAAGCCCTTTTCGGCGGGCGTCAGCCCCAATGTGGCGGCGATCTGCACGCCAAGCGCGCCCAGCAGCACCCAGACCATGAAGCTCATGTCGAAGTACAGGAAGGCGGAGAACAGGGTGGGCGCGTGCCCGGCTTTCAAGAAATCCTTGGAGATCATCTTTATCTATCCTGTTAGAGTTTATAGCTGAGCGCAAGCCAGGTTTTGCGGCGCGAAGCGGGGGCGAGGGGGGAGGCGCTGGCGTCGAAATCGGCGTACTTGGCCAGCAGGGATATGTGCTTGGTGAGCGCGATCGTGGCGACCGCGTCCCATTCGTGACCGAGGCCGACGCCGAGACGCGCCGTTGAAAGGTCGTGATAGATCAGGGTCAGCGCGCTCTTGTGCGGCAGGTTGAGCGTGGCGGCGTAGTTCAGATCGTCGAGACCGTTTACCGTGGTCTTATTGCCGCCCGTGCCGGAAAAGGCGTCGGCGAAACCCTCAAAGGCATGCACCGTGCCGAGCGGGGTGACGAAGCCGACCTTGCCGTCGCCGCCGAGGCTTTCATAATTGATCTTGAAGCTGGTGATCTTGTAGCTTGCCGCGACCTCCAGCATGCTTTCCTGCAAGTCGAAATCCGCCGGATTGTTGCGATAGTCGCTCTGATGGGCGTACTGGCCGGTCAGATTGACTTTGACATTGGCCAGATTGAAGCCGCCTGTAGCGCGCGCGCCGAGCGTCAGGGTCGAGGACGCCGCCGCATTGGAGAAGTCGAGCGCATAGTCAAAGGCGGTCAGCTTGACGCCGTGCAGCAGATAGCTGGCGTTCAGGAGGTAGCTGTCGCTGTCCCAGTCCTTTTCTTCGCCAAGCACACGGTTGATCTTCGTCAGATACGCCGCCGTCAGGGCGAATTTGCCGTTTTTCAAATCGTAACGCACGGCGTCGAAGGTCTGTTCGTCCTGCCGCCAGCCGACATTGCCGACGAAGCGCGCATCGTCGAGGATCAGGCGCTGACGTCCGATGGTCAGGCTGGAGTGGCTGTCCGGCGTCCAGGTGACCTGAGCGCGGTTCAGTTCGGTGACCTGCGGGTCCGGCTCGGTGGGGTAGGCGGTCTTGCCGTTCAGGCCGGAATTATAGTCCTGCACGAGCGCGGTGACGTTCTCGAATTCGATCAGGCCGGAAAACTGGCCCTGCTGACTTTGAACGCCGAAACGGTTGCGCCAGGTCAGGGCGTCGGCGTCAGTTGCGAAACCGGCCTGCTCGACATGGGCATAGCGCAGATTGGAATCGAGGATGGGTGTGATGTCCGCAAACACGGGGGAGCGTCCTTTTCGGGCATAAAAAAGACGCCTCAAGCCTGACCTGTCCCGCATGGGGTTCAGTCTGTCCTGAGACGTCATTGTCGGATGTGAAGGCCGCCTGCGCCAGCTTTGGCGCGAAGAGCGGCTTAAATAGCGATCTTCGTTGACCGCATGGGCTGAGACTGTGGGCGACGGGGGCGCGTCGTCAATAAGGACTTTTCGTCATGTTGCTCTGCACAATTTTTCTGTGGCGAAAACGTCACAAAATGACGGGCGAAAGCGTAGAAACCCCATTGAAACAGCTAAGACGCGAGATGCGCCATTCCGTTTCATATGAAACGTTATATTACCCGCAGCGGAAGACGCCGCCGTCGAACAGGGCGTTCGGCGGCATGACAATATCGGCGGGCTGCGCTGGCAAGAGCCAGTCCGAGCCTTGCCCGCCCTCGTCCTTCTCATCGGCCAGCGGCAAGGCCAGACCCAGACTACCCGCCGCCGCGCGCCACAGGTCGGGCTGATAGATCCGCCGCGCCAAAGCGTCGAAATCGTGTTCCGGCGACAGCCAGCCCCAGCGCACCATCTGGCCGAGGAACCATTTGGCGTGGCTGATCCATGGAAAGGTCGCGGTCTGCGGATCGAGGACAAGGCCTGCGCCGTCGTCCGCCATCGCCGCAGCAATCGCCTCGGCGGGGGCGCCGACATAGGCCTTGCGCGCCAATATGCGGATCAGGTCGTCGCGGTGCGCCGGATCGTGCGCCCACATCGCCGCGCGCAGCAGGGCGCGCACCAGGGCGACCACCCCGTCCGGGTTGGCTTCCGCCCAGCCCGCGCGCACGCCCAACACCTTTTCTGGCTTCAGCGTCCAGAAGTCCGGGTCGGAAAACAGAACCTCGCCGTCCCCGTTCAGCTCCGCCGTCTGCGGCCAGGGCGAGCCGGAGCAGAAGCCGTCGATCAGCCCGTCGCGCACCATGTCAGCCATGCGCGACGGCGGCGCGACCACCCACTGCACCTGACGCTCAGGATCGAGGCCCGCCGCCGCGACCCAGTGGCGCAGCACGAAATGGTGCGGCGAAAAGGTGAAGGGCACAGCGAAGACCAGCCGTCCTGCGCCCGCATAGCGCCGCGCGGCGACCTCGCGCGCCAGAAGCTTCGCGCTGCCGCGCAAGGATTTCGGCGCTTCGCCGTCCTCTTCCAGAGCGCGTTTCAGCGCCGCCGACACCAGCACCGAATTGCCGCCCGCCCCCAGCGCCATCGGCGCGATGATGCGGCCCATGGACGGGCCCTGTCCCAGCGCCGCCGCGAAGGGCATGGGGGCCAGGATATGCGCGGCGTCGATCAGGCCATAGGCCAGCTTGTCGCGGATGTTCGACCAGTTGGCTTCGCGCGACAGGGTGACGCTCAAACCTTCGCTGTCGTAAAAACCGAGCGCCTCGGCGACCAGAATCAGCGCCGCGTCATTGAGCGGATTATAGGCGAGGGTCAGGTTCATAACGCGCTTCCCGGTTTCAGTAGGTCGCTGACGGCCAGAATATCGGCGGCGACGGCCTGCATGGGCCGGCCGGTGTCCATAGCGTGCTTGCGCAGGAGTTTATAGGCTTCGTCCTCGCTGAGATTGCGCGAATTCATCAGAACGCCCTTGGCGCGGTCGATGGTCTTGCGCGCGGCGAGGTCGGCGCGCGCCTTGTCGAGATCGCGGCGCATGCCCTGCATGACCTGAAAACGCGAGGCGGCGACGCTGAGAATCGAGGCGATGCGCGCCGGATTGAAGCCGTCCACTATGTAGCCGACCACGCCCGCCTCCAGCGCCCTGGCCGTGGCGTTGGCGTCGGAGCGGTCCACGAACATGACCACGGGGCGCGGCGCGGCGTCATTGGCCAGTTGCAGCGCCTCCAGCATGTCGCGGTCCGGGCTTTCGCAGGCGATGATCACCATGTCGGGATCGAAATCGCGCAACATGCGCAGCTCAAAACGCCCGGACAGGCGGATCAGCGTGTCCGGCCCGCCATATTCGGCGCGGATGCCGTCCGCCACCAGCGTCGCGCGCGTCTCGTCGGGGTCAATGACCAGAACCTTCATCTGTCGGTCGATCGTCCAATAAAAAAGCCGCTTTCCCCGCCTGTGACAGCACAGACGAAGAAAGGCGGCGTTGCCTCTGGCGGGCCAACCCGGCCATCGAGCCGCCCGTTTAAGCTCTTAGCATGTGCAAAATCCGCGCATTTGGCAAGCGTCCTTATGCCGGATTCAGCTTATCGGACGTTTGGCCAGTTTGCGCGCCAGGGTGCGGCGATGCAGGCCGAGGCGACGCGCCGTCTCGGAGATGTTGTAATCGGTTTCGGCCAGCACTTCGTTGATGCGCTCCCATTCGAGGTTTTTCAGCGAGGTCGGTCTGGCGGCGATCTCGACATCGGCGACGCCCTCGCTGCGCCCGAAGGCGGCCAGAATGTCCCCGGCATTGGCGGGCTTGGCCAGATAGTGGCAGGCGCCCAGCTTAACCGCTTCGACGGCGGTGGTGATGCTGGCGTAACCGGTCAGGACAACGATGCGCATGTCCGGATCAAGCGCCGCCAGTCCCTTGACGCATTCCAGCCCCGACGCTCCCCCCATACGCAAATCGACCACGGCGGCCTGCGGGCGCAAGCCCGGCGCGGTTCTGAGCGCCGCCTCGGTCGAATGTTCGATATGGGCGACATAGCCGCGGCGTATGAGCGAACGCGCCAGCGCCGCAGCCAGATCGGCATTGTCATCGACGATCAGTAGGGTTTCGATCACGCCAATCTTCCTCACGCCTGTATCCTTAAACTATTCACCGGCAGGATCAGCGCGACCTCGGCGCCGCGCGCCAGATTGCGCGCCTCAAGCCGCCCGCCCAAGGCGCGGGCCGTATTGGCGGCTAAGAACAAGCCCAGCCCGCGCGGCGCATCGCCGGTCTTGGTGGTGAGGTAAGGCTGGCCGACCGCGGCCAGAATGTCGGGCGCGAAGCCGGGGCCGTGGTCGGACACGACAAGATTCAGCGCCTCGCCCTGAGTATATCCGTGCAATCGCAGCCCGCCTGATGACGCCTCCGCCGCGTTGTCGAGCAGATTGACGAGAGCCTGTTCCAGCGCCTTGTCGGCGGCGATTTGCACCGCGTCGAGCCGGATGTCCAGATCGAACGGCGTATCGGGATGACGTCCGCGCCAGGCTTCGGCGACGCCCGCGACAAAGGCGTCAAGCGCTGTCTTTTGCGCCCCTTCGCCGCGCGTCTGGCCCGACGTGGCCAGAATATCGGAAATGATCGCCTTGCAACGTCCGATCTGGGCTTGCAGCGCCGCAATATCGGCCTCGCGCTCAACCCCTTCGGGCGCGCCCAGATCCTGCCAGTCCTTGAGGATGACCGAGGCCGTGGTCAAAGGCGTGCCCAGCTCGTGCGCGGCGCCCGCCGTCAGCAGGCCCAGACGCGACAAATGCTCCTGCTCCTGGCGTTGCGCCTTCAAATCCGCCACCTCCTGATCGCGCAGGCGTAAATTGGCCCGTATGCGCGCGATCAGGAACACCAGCGCCCCGGCGCAAACGGCGTAACCCAGCATCATGCCGTTCATATGCAGGGCGGACATATCGACCATAGGCGCGTCCTTGCGCACCGCATCATCGGCCATATCCATGATCATCGGCGTCGTTTGGAGCGCGGCGGCGATAGCGAGCGCCGCATAACAGATTAGGGTCAGACCATAGAGCAGCCAGGCGCGCAGGGGCGACAGCATCACCGCCCCCAGAATCACCGGCAGCATGAAAAACGACACGAATGGGTTGGAGGTCGCCCCGCTCAGGTCGAGCAGCACGGCCAGAACCAGCACATCGACGACCAGACCCGCGAACAGGTCGAGATCATGCACCGGCTTTGGCTGACGCAGCCGCCACACCGACCACAGGTTAAACACGATCAGCAGCGCGGCGGCGGCCAGCATGAGCCCAAAGGGCAGCACAATGCCAAGGCCATAGACGGCGACGGCGATCAGGCCGACCTGTACGCAGAAGGCCATGCCGCGCAGCGCCAGCAGGATGCGCAGGTTTTTGCGGTTGGCGGCGTCTTCGATACTCTGATAGGAGGTCATACCGACGCCCCCGATCGGAGTTGACTATGCGTAAATCCCTGAAGCGACGCGATATTCTGGTCGCCGCCGCCGCCTTGCTGGCGACGCCCGCCTTCGCCGAACCGCGTCAGGGCCGCCCCGCGCCCGACTTTCGCGCCGTCACGCTGGATGGGCGACGCCTTAGCCTGTCGTCTCTGCGCGGCAAGGTGGTTTTGCTGAACTTCTGGGCAAGCTGGTGCGGTCCTTGCCGGGGCGAAATGCCCGCGCTCGACGCTTTTTACAAGGCGCGCCGCGGGCGCGGCCTTGAGATCGTCGCCATCAGCCAGGACGCGCCCGCTCAGGATGCGACGGTGCGCGCACTGGCGCAAAACCTGTCCTTCCCCGTCGCGCTGGAGCGCAACGCCGCCTATGGCGGCTATGGCGATATCTACGCCCTGCCGACCAGCTTCGTCATCGACCGTTCGGGCGTATTGCGGCTGGACGGCGCGCGCCATCCGGTCATTTTCGATGTCTATAAGCTCGATCAGGTGATTTCGCCCCTGTTGTCGCTGCCCGTCAGCCCGGTCGCCAAAGCCTTGCCGGATGTTCTATAGCGCAGAAGCGCGCGCCGCGCCTGGACACTTTGTCCAATAGGGCGCAAATCCATCCCATTATATTAGCGCGGCCTATGTCACAGGTTCGCAAATTTTCGCTCCTTATCGCCGCCGCCCTTCTGCCTTTGTGCGCGCACGCCGAAACCGCCACGGAGGTGGTGGTCAAGGGCGAGCGCAAGGCCCCCGATGTCCCAACCACGACCGAAGGCGTCACCGCCGAAGCCCTGGCCAGGGCGGTCAATATCGTCACGCCCGAAGACACGCTGCGCTATGTGCCGAACGTGCTGATCCGCCAACGCCATATCGGCGACACGCAATCGCCGATCACCACGCGCACCTCCGGCGTCGGCGGCTCCGCCCGCAGCCTGATCTATGTTGACGGCATTCTGATCTCGGCCCTGATCGGCAACAACAACACCTCGGCCTCGCCGAAATGGGGGCTGATCACGCCGGACGCTGTGGCGCGCGTCGATGTGCTGTACGGTCCCTATTCCGCCGCCTATGCGGGCAACAGCCTGGGCAGCGTCATCCTCTTTCAGACCCGCATGCCGACGAAGCTGGAAGGCGGGATCGACGTGCAGGCCGCCGTGCAGGACTTCAAAAAATACGGCGACAAGGCCAGCTACGCCACAGGCCGGATCGCAGCGGACATCGGCGACCGCAAAGGACGACTGGCCTGGCGGCTCAGTCTCAACCACCTCGATACGCACAGCCAGCCCCTGACCTATATCACCACCACGGGCGCCGCGCCCGCCGGTTCGACCGGCGGGTTCGACGCCCTGAACCGCACCGGCGCGGCCATCAAGGTGCTGGGCGCGGGCGGACTTGAGCATCAGGTTCAGGACAACGCCTCCGGGCGCGTCACCTACGATCTGACGCCGACCCTGACCGCCGCCTATATGTTCGGCCTGTTCCTCAATGACGATCAGGCGCATGCGAACACCTACCTGAAAGACGCCAGCGGCGCGCCGGTCTATACACCGGCCTTCTCCAACGGCGTCTATCGTCTGAAAGAAACCCAACTGGCGCAGGGCCTGTCCCTGACCTCGCATACGGGCGGCGTCTTCGACTACAGCCTGACCATGTCGGTCTTCAACTATCTGAAAGGCCATCAGCGTACGCCGACAGCCTCCTTGCCTGCAGCCTGGGACGGCGGGGCGGGGACGGACGCCGTGCTGAACGGCACGGGCTGGAACACGCTCGATGCGCAAGGCGTCTGGCGTCCCGCCGGACCGCATCAGGTCAGTTTCGGCCTGCATCAGGACAGCTTCAGGCTCGACAATCCGAAATACAAGGTCGCCGACTGGCGCGGCGATGACGACGGCGCTCTGATCAGCGCCAGTCGCGGCCAGACCCGGACGCAGGCGATCTGGGCGCAGGACATGATGACGCTTGGGCCGCGCACCCGCCTGACGGCAGGACTGCGGCTCGAACGCTGGCGCGCCTTCGACGGCGAAAACTATTCCGCTTCGCCTGCACTCGCTGTGCAACAGCCGGAGTTGAAACGCGACGCCGTGTCGCCGAAACTGGTTCTGGCCTTCAATCCGCAGCCCGACTGGACATTAAAGGCGTCCGTAGGCGCCGCCTCGCGCTTCCCGACCGTGACCGAACTTTATCAGGCGGTGACGACCGGCGCCGTCCTCAGCGTCCCCAATCCGGCCTTGCGTCCCGAACAGGCGGTGTCCTCCGAACTGTCGGCGCAGAAGATCTGGCCGGACGCTTCCTTGCGCGTTTCGGTCTTTCACGAAGAGATCAAGGACGCCCTGCTGTCGCAAAGCGCGCCGCTCGTGGCGGGTTCCTCTACCCTTTATAATTACGTCCAGAATATCGACCGCACGCGCGGCAGCGGCGTCGAACTTGTCGGCGATAAAAGCGATTTTCTCATTCGTAACCTGCAAATCTCCGGCTGGCTGACCTATGCCGAGGTCAGGATCGACAAGGATACGGCCTTTGCCGCCGCCGTGGGCAAGGATATTCCGCAACTGCCGCGTTTGCGCGGCGCGCTGGTCCTGACGTGGGAACCGACCCCGAAGTGGGATATAACCGTGGCGGCGCGCTATTCCGACCCGTCCTACGGAACCATCGACAACAGCGACCATGTCCACGACGCCTATACCGGCTTTGACGGCTTCACCGTCATCGACCTGCATGCGCGCTATCGGCTCAACGCCCGCTGGAGCGCCGATCTGGGCGTCAACAATCTGAACAATCAGGCGTTTTTCCTCTATCACCCCTTCCCTCAACGCACGGCGATTCTCGATCTGAAATATCGATTGTGACCGGTGCGCCTTTGCGCTGATCGTAAAAATGACGATGACAGCGCTGACATGAAAAAACCATATTGACGACGGTTTCGTTTCGGCCAATCATGACACCGGTTTCCATCCGACCAGACATTTCAGGTTGGATGCCAGACGCAACAAGCTCCGACGGCCATATAAAAAATCCAAGGACCGCCGGAAACAGGAAGGACAAGAACGTGCCCAAACAGACATTCCAGGCGAAGTCTCTTTATATCTGCGCGTCGGTGTTAGCGCTAACCATCGGCGTCGCATCCGCCGCCGCCGCTCAGACTACGGACGTCGCAGCGGCCAAAAATGACACCGGTAGCAATGGTTCGACCGTTGTCGTGGTCACCGGCTATCGCGCCTCGCTGCAATCTTCGCTGAACACCAAGAAGCACGCCGACGTCATGCTGGACGCGATCACCGCGGACGACATCGCCTCGTTCCCGGAAGCGAATCTGGCCGAATCGCTGCAACGCATTCCCGGCATCTCGATCGACCGCGACAATGGCGAAGGCCGTCAGATCAGCGTGCGCGGCCTTGGCGGCGACTTTACCCGCGTGCGCATCAACGGCATGGAGGCGCTGTCGACGGCGGGGGCCAATGATTCCGGCTCCAGCCCCAACTCGTCGCGCGCTTTCGACTTCAACACCTTCGCCTCGGAGCTGTTCAGCCGGGTCACCGTGCGCAAGAGCGCCTCGGCGGAAACCGATGAAGGCTCACTGGGCGCCACGGTCGACCTGACCACCGGCCATCCGTTCGACTACAAGGGCCAGAAGTTCGTCCTGTCGGCGGAAGACGCCTATTACGAAAACGGCAAGCATCAGAATCCGCGTCTAGCGGGCCTGTACTCGAACCGTTGGTTCGGCGGCAAGCTCGGCTTCCTGGCGTCCGTCGCTTACCAGCAGCGCGACACCTCGATCAGTTCCTATATCCGTCAGGCCGGATCGGCCGATTACACGTATCGCGGCACGACCTGGGCGACGCTGCCGACGAAGGGCTCGCCGAAAGTCTATGGCTTCGCTGCGCCTACCGGAACGAATTTGAGCGCTTACGGGATCACCAATCCGACGGCGATCGCCGCCCTGACCGGTTCTGATCCGGCGGCCTATGCGGCGCTTTATCCTGACGGTTTCGGCTCGGCCTCGCTGGTGCGCATCCCGGCCCTCGCGACGCTGAACGATCAGGAGTTGCATTCGGAACGGCTGGGGATCACCTCATCCTTGCAATGGCAGGTCAGCGACAAGACGCGGGTCACTGTCGATTATCTGCATTCGCGCTTCCGCAACGAAAGCGTCAACTATCAGATTCAGAGCGTCGGGTTGAACCGCAACAACACCAATGCGACCTATTATACAGCCAACGCCAAGACCTCGATCGCTAACAAGCGTAAGATGTATCCGGGTCAATGCACCGCGCAGGCCGAGTCCAGCATCACCTACGGCCTGGACTGCGGCGCGTCGCTGTACGGTTCGACCCCAGCCTTCGCCACCGGCTCGGACGGCAAGGCGGCCGTGCTGGGGACCAACATCTTCTCGGTCAATCCGAACAATCTCGATCCTTATGATTATTACAATAACCCGAACTCCGTCGGTTACGTACACAGCGCCGACGGCATCGGTTTCCTGTCGTCGCTGATGGGCCGTCCGGCGACCAAGGTTCTGGCCGCGCATGTTAGCAACAACGTGGCGGACTACCTGCAATTATCGAACGTCGACTGGCGTTCGGGCGCGGACGCCGCCTATTACACTACCTATTTCGACCAGCTATCGACCCATATCGACCATAGCTTCACCGACCGCCTGCATCTGACGGCGGATATCGGCGCCTCGCGTTCGGTGAACGATCAGGAAGGGCTGCTGGTTGAATTTAACAGCATGGATCGTCCGGAAACCATGACCTATGACGCGCGTGGCGGCGACGCCATGCCGCTGCTCGATCCGGGTTTCAACGTGGCCGACGCCAGCAACTGGGGCATCGTCAAAGGCTTCTCGGCCATGCGTCACTACCGCACCCTGATCGAGAACAAATATTACGGCGCCAAATTCGACCTGTCCTGGGACTTCACCGATCACGACACGCTGAAGTTCGGTATGACCGGTCGCAAATATGACTTCTCAAGTCATCAGTGGCAGCGTCCGGTCGATACTCTGAACCCGACGGAAAAAGAGGCGGGCGTCGACGTCGCCTCGCTTGGCGCCGTACATCAATGGGGGCAGGGCCTCAATGTGCCGCAGGGCATGCCGACCAGCTTCTTCGCGCCGGATCTGGCCGCCTTCTCGAAGACCTTTGGCTTTGATTGCAACTGTATCAACAAGTACGGCGACTTCACGATTTCGGACAAGAAGAACAATACCGCTCAGTTCACCGTGCAGGAGCAAGACCGCGCCGCTTACGTGCAGTGGGACTTTGACTACGCCATGCCCGTGGGCGATCTGAGCGGCAATTTCGGCGTGCGCCAGGTGGCGACCGACGTATTGTCGACGGGCCGCGACAACAAGGGGCGCCCGCTGATCGGCACGAACACCTATTCCGACACCCTGCCGTCGATGAACTTGAACTACAAGCTGACGGAGAACCTGTATTTCCGCTTCGCCGCGGCCAAGGTGATGGCGCGCCCGCTGCTGGGTAACCTGTCGCCGGCGGTCACCTCGATCAGCGTGCCGAACACCGGAGACACGACGGGCGGCACGCTGACCATCGGCAATCCCAAGCTCAGCCCGTTCCGCGCCGACAATTTCGACGCCGACGTTGAGTGGTACTTCAAAAAGAATGCGCTTTTATCATTCGCGATCTTCACCAAGAAGATCAATTCATACCCGCAGACGGTGATCTATTCGGCGCCGCTGTCGACCTTCCTGAGCGCGGACAATATTGCGGCGCTAAAGCAGCAGTTCACCAACCTCAACCAGTTGGCCTATATTGACAACGACTATACCTTCGACGCCCGCCAGTACCGCGACGCGCCGGGCGGCACATTGTCGGGCTGGGAGTTCAACTATCAGGAGGATCTCGACTTCCTGCCGGGCGTGCTGAAAAATCTCGGCGTCCAGTTCAACGCCACTCACATCAATTCCAAGCTGACCTATATCCTCGATCCGGGCAGCACGACGGTGGCGCCGACCTATGGTTCGGGACCGTGGCTGGGCGCCTCGCCTGACGCGCAAAATCTGACTGTTTATTATGAAGTGCCACAGTTCAGCGTCCGCGTTTCGGTCGCCAAGCGTGACGGCTACTACACCAACTACCCGATCGCCGCCGGCTCCTGCGCGCCGGGCGCCTGCGACTCGCCGCTGGTCAACGACTTTGCGGGTTCGAAAGGGACGACCAATGTCGACGCGGTCGCCAACTGGAACTTCAGCAAGCATCTGAGCCTGCGTCTCGAAGGCCTGAATCTGACCAACCAGACAACCAACCGCTACGCCTATATCGCCAGCCCGGTCGTCACCCAGTATGCTTCGACGGGCCGCCAGATCACACTGGGCGTACGCTTCAAGTATTAGGTTGTTCCGCCGGCGTTTTCTTCCCCCGTCGGCGGACAAGACCCCAGCTCCCCGTTTTGCGCCGAGTTTTAGCGCACGACAGCTGGACTCCTGGCGCCGGTTTGCAAAAATCGGCGCCCTTTTTATTCTCCTCGTCTTTCGCCGGAGCCGCTTCATGACCTTGACCCGCCGTCACGCCTTGCAATGCGCTGTCGCCGGTCTCGGCGCCGCGCTGGTTCCCGCCGCCCGCGCTCAGGACGAGGCGCCTGCCGCCTTGAGCCTGTGGTACAAACAGCCCGCCAGCGTCTGGACCGAGGCCCTGCCGATCGGCAACGGGCGACTGGGCGCCATGGTCTTTGGCGGCGTCGGGCGCGAGGAATTGCAACTCAATGAGGATACGCTCTGGGCGGGCGGCCCTTACGATCCCGTGCATAAGGGCGCGGTCAATAACCTCGCCGAGGTTCGTCGCCTGATCTTCGCCGGGAAGTACAAAGACGCCGAGGCGCTGATCGAGCAGGGCATGATGGCCCAGCCGGAAAAGCAGATGTCCTACCAGACGATCGGCAGCCTGTTCCTGACTGCGGGGCCGTCCTCCATGGCGTCGGATTACCGGCGCGAGCTGGACCTTGACCGCGCGCTGAGCCGGATCAGCTTCGTTCAGGACGGGACGCGCTTTACCCGTGAAACCTTCGTCTCGCCGGTCGATCAGGTCATCGTCATGCGCATCCGCTCGGATCAACCGGGCAGGGTGCGCCTGCGCCTCGACTACGGCACGCCGCAGGCGGCGCAGACCCGGATCGACGGCGCCGACCTGATCCTGTCGGGCGTCAATACCAGCCAGCAGGGCGTGCCCGCCGCCCTGAGCTTCGAGGCGCGCGCCCGCGTGCGCGTCAAGGGCGGGCAGGTCGTCCCGGACGAAGACGGGCTGATCGTTGTCGGCGCCGATGAGGCGCTGATCCTGATCGCCGCTGCGACCAGCTTCAAATCCTGGAGCGACGTTTCCGGCGATCCGTGCGCGCTCAACAAGGCCGTGCTGACCAATGCCGGGAGTAAGACGTTCGACGACATGCTGGCCGCGCATGTCGCCGCGCACCAGCGTCTGTTCCGTCGCGTTTCGCTCGATATCGGGCAAGGCGACGCCGCGTCCCTGCCGACCGATCAGCGCATCAGCCGCGCCGATCTGGCCGCCGATCCGGGGCTGGCCGCGCTCTATTACCAGTTCGGGCGTTATCTGATGATCGCCTGTTCACGGCCCGGCACGCAGGCGGCGGGCCTGCAAGGGCTATGGAACGATAAGCTGAACGCGCCGTGGGGCGGCAAGTACACGATCAATATCAATACCGAGATGAATTACTGGCCCGCCGAGCGCGGCGCCTTGCCCGAATGCGTCGGGCCGCTGGTCGATCTGGTGCGCGACATCGCTCGGCGCGGCGAGGAGACCGCGCGTGAGCATTACGGCGCGCGCGGCTGGGTCTGCCACCACAATACCGACATCTGGCGCGCCACCGGCCCGATCGACGCGGCCAGGTACGGCACATGGCCGATGGGCGGCGCCTGGCTGTGCCAGCACCTGTGGGCGCATTACGAATTTTCGCGGGATAGGGCGTTTTTAGCCGAAATTTACCCGATTTTTAAGGGCGCTTCGCAGTTTTATCTCGATTTTCTCACCCCCGAACCCACCCATGGCTGGCTGGTCACCTGTCCATCCATGTCGCCGGAGCATACCCATCCTTACGGCACGATGATCTGCGCCGGACCGACGATGGACGTGCAGATTCTCAACGACCTGTTCGACGTCACGGCGAAAGCCGCCGCGCTCCTGAATACCGACGCCGATTTCATCGCCCAGGCGCAGGCGACCAAGGCGAAGATGCCGCCGATGCAGATCGGCAAGGCCGGTCAGTTGCAGGAATGGCTCGAAGACTGGGACATGCAGGCGCCCGACCTGCATCACCGGCATGTCTCGCACCTCTACGGCCTGTTTCCCAGCCACCAGATCAACATCTACGACACGCCGGAGCTGGCGAAGGCGGCGCGGCGCTCGCTGGAGATCAGGGGCGACGAGGCGACCGGCTGGGGCACGGCGTGGCGGATCAATCTGTGGGCCCGTCTCGGCGAAGGCGATCACGCGTTTTCGATCCTGAAATTCCTGCTGGGGCCTGAGCGCACCTATCCCAATATGTTCGACGCCCACCCGCCGTTCCAGATCGACGGCAATTTCGGCGGCGCCAACGCCATTATGGAGATGCTGATCCAGGCGTGGGACGACCAGATCATCGTCCTGCCCGCCCTGCCGTCGGCCTGGTCGTCCGGCGCGTTCCGGGGCATGCGCCTGCCCGGTAATATCGGCGCGGACCTGAGGTGGAAGGACGGGCGGCTGGAGGCCCTGAGCCTGACCAGCGCGACGGATCAAACCGTGCGCATCCGTTATAGTAACAAGATAACGCCGCTGAACCTGACCGCAGGAAAGACGGCCTGCTTCAGCGCATAAGGAGGAAACCATGAGAGCCCTTTATCTGGCCGCGACGGCCCTGATCCTGCCTGGCCTTGCCCATGCGCAGACCGTGACGGTCTCGGCGGACGGGAAGGGGGCCTATCCCAGCTTGCAGGCCGCGATTGACGCTTTGCATGACACCGGTGGCGAGATCGACCTGCAACCGGGCGTCTATCGCGAAAAGGTCAGCATTACCGGCAATGATCTGCATCTGAAAGGGCTTGGCGCGAAACCGGACGATGTCGTCATCGTCTGGGGCGACAGCGCCGCCAATACCGGCTCGACCTTTAAGTCCCAGACCGTGCTGGTCACCGGCGACGGTTTTCACGCCGACAATCTCACCATCCAGAACGACTATTCCAAACATAGCGATGTCGGCTCGCAGGCCGTGGCCCTGTCATTGACCGGCGATAAGGACGTCTTGACCCATGTGCGCCTTCTGGGCGCGCAGGACACCCTCTATGTCAATAAGGGGCCGCAGGGCCGCATGAGCCGCGACTATTTCGCCGACTGCTATATCGAAGGCCATGTCGATTTCATCTTCGGCAACGCCAAGGCCTGGTTTCAGGGCTGCGAAATCCACGGCATTCCGCATTCCGAGGTCATGTACACGGCGCAGAGCAAGAACGCGCCGGATGAAGACAGCGGCTTCGTCTTCGATGATTGCACGTTTACGGCCGAGCCGGGCGCGCAGGGCGTCAGCCTGGGCCGCGCGTGGCGCGCCTATGCCACCGTCGTGTTGCTGAACGCGAAGATCGAGACGCCGCTGATCAAGGGCGGCTGGCGCGAATGGCATCCGGGGCAGACCGAGACGCTGAAGACCGCCTATTACGCCGAATATAAGTCGACCGGCGTCGGCGCCGATCCGACGGGCCGCGAGCCGTACAGCCACCAACTCACCGACGCGCAGGCCGCCGTCTGGAAGCTGCCCGCCTTCTTCAAAGGCGATACAGACTGGTTGCCGCCAACACGATAAGCCTAAAGCCACAGGAAAAAGGAAACCCCGATGACCCTCTCTATGCCTTTCCGCATGACAACCGCCATTCTCACAGTCTGCGCCGCCGCTCTGTTGGGCGCGCCCGCCCTCGCGCAGGTTCAGCCGACCTACATCCCCGCGCCGCCGCCCTTGCCGGCGGATCAGCTTCCCGCCGTCGTGGACGCCGCCAAACGCGCCGCGATCAAGCCTATCGCGCCGGATAAGATCATCCTCGTCGGCGATTCCACCACCCAGGTCGGCAGCGGCTGGGGCGGCGCCTTCTGCGACAACCACGTCACCTCCTTCTTAAGTTGCGTCAATCTGGCGCGCGGCGGGCGCGGCACGTTCGACTATCGCGCCGAAGGCTCGTGGGACATCGCGCTGGGCGAAATGAAGGTTCCCGGCTACCGCCACGTCTATGTGCTGATCCAGTTCGGCCATAATGACCAGCCGGGCAAGCCGGGACGTTCGACCGATCTCTATACCGAATATCCGGCCAATCTGGCGCGCTATGTGACCGAGGCGCGCGCCGCCGGGGCGATCCCGGTGCTGGTGACGCCATTGACGCGGCGCTCGTTCAAGGACGGCTCCTTGCAGGCCGATCTCAACGCCTGGGCGGAAGCCGTGCGCAAGGTGGCCGCCGACATGAATGTCCCGCTGGTCGACCTCAACAAGGTCTCGACCGACGCCGTGCAGGCCATGGGACCGGCGGCGGCGATCTCGCTGGCCGAAGCCGCGCCGCCGCAATTCGTCATCGACGCGGCCAAGACCGGCACGACGGTCGGAGCGCCCAAGGACGGCAAGCCCGCGCCGGAAACGGCCAATGAGACGCTGGACACGCCGCAGGGCCATCCGACGGTCGTGTTCGACTACACCCATCTCGGCCCAAAGGGGGCGGAGTATTTCGCCCATATGGTGACGGTGCAACTGGCCAAAGCCGTGCCGGACCTGCGCCATGAACTGGTCGACAAGCTCTATCCGACGCCATACGACATGCCGGCGGGGTATTGAGGATGACGCTCGACCGCCGCCGCCTTTTCGGCCTGGCCGTCGCCGCGCCCGTCGCCCTGTCCGCCGTCCGAACGTTCGCGCAGACGCCGGATGACAGCCTCGTCGCCGGCCATCTCGGCCAGCCCGTCGTCATTCCCGACGAAGGCTGGCGGCTATGGCTGGACCCCAAGGCGGTGTGGCGGGACGATGTCGTCTATCTGCCCGACGACGTTCCGCCGATGGGGCAACTGCCGCTGCATCCGCCCACCGGCGGCTGGGACGCGCTGACGATGTCCGCCTCGCGCGAGGTGACCCTGCCCGCCACGGTCGAGCAGTTCGACTGGGGCCGGTTCGGCGAGCGCCCCTATACGCCGGACGAATACCGCTACGCCGCCGACGATCCCTTGCCGCAGAACGGCGCCTATGTCGGCGTGTCGTGGTGGTGGCGCGACATCGTCATTCCCGCCGAAGCGAAGAACAAACAGGTCTGGCTGCATATTCGCGGCGCGCGCCTGCGGGCCGAGGTGTACCTCAATGAAAAGCTGGTCGGCTATTCGATCATGTCGGAACTGCCGATCGCCTGCGACCTGACGCAGGCGATGCAGCCGGGCGGCGGCAACCGGCTGGCCATCCGCATCACCAATCCGGGCGGGCGTTTCGACTGGAAGGATTCCAACAGCCTGACCTGGGGCCATGTCAAATTTTATGAATCGCACGGCTTCGGCGGGCTGGATCGCGGCCTGACGCTCAGCCTGCATCCGAAGGCGGGCCGTATTCGCGACGCCTGGGTGCTGAACACGCCGCAGCCGCGCTCCGTGACCGCGCATCTCGAACTGGAACTGGCGAAACCGGCCTCCGTCGCGGCGCTGAAAACGCAACTGGGCGCCGCGCTTTACGACGACCGGGGCCAGCCGGTCGCCGCTGACGTGGTGTTAGAAGATGTGGCGCTGGACGGGGCAGTCGCCACGGCGCGCTTTCGCCTCAGCGCGCCTTCGGCGAAGCTGTGGGATCTCGACTCGCCCGATCTTTACCGCGTGCGCTTAAGCTGGCGCGATGGCGCGGCGCAGGACAGCGCCGAGGCGCGCTTCGGCTTTCGCTGGTACAGCCCCGAAGGCATCGGCCAGAACGCCATGCTGCGGCTCAACGGACGGCGCATCAAGGCCTATTCGGCGATCTCATGGGGCTATTGGGGCTATAACGGCCTGTGGCCGACGCCGGAACTGGCGCGGCGCGAGGTGACGGCGGCCAAGGCTTTAGGTCTGAACGCGCTCAGCTTCCACCGCAATGTCGGCAAGCGCGAAGTGCTGAACCGGCAGGATGAGATGGGCCTGCTGCGCAGCATGGAGCCGGGCGCGGGCCGTCAGGCCATAGGCCGCGACCTCAAACCCGGTCAGAGCCTGTCCGAGGCCGACCGCTTCAGCCGCGACTTTATGCTGGCCAAGTGCCGGGCAATGGCGCGCGCCTTCCGCTCGCACCCCAGCCTCGTGCATTACACCTTGCAGAATGAAGTCTCGGCCAATCTGGCCAATCCCGATGTCGAGGCGGTGTTGCGCGCCATGCGCGATCTCGACCCCAGCCGCACCATCATTCTCAATGACGGCTTCGTCGGGCGCGGCGCGGCCCAGGCCATGTTCTTACCCTATGACGATCACCTCTACCGTTCCGATGTCGAGACGGCGGGGGGATGGTGGGTCAATCATCAGGGCGCGGGCGATCAGTGGTACGACAAATTCTATGTCGGCAAGGATGATTTCGTGCATCGTCAGGTCATGTCCGAAGCCATTGTCGAATTTGGCGAAATGGAAGGCTGCGCGGTCTGCGACGACCATGTGAGGATGGTGGCCGATATTCTGCAACACGGCGGCCAGTCCTACGACCTTGAGGACCACAAGGACATCATCAAGGGCGCGGGCGCCTTCCTCGATCAATGGGGTTTCCGCACGGCCTTCCCGACGACCGAGAGCTATTTCCTCGCCGTTGGGCAAAAACAGTACGATTCCTGGCAGAACTATCTGGAGAATATCCGCATCTGCGACTCGGTCGATATGGCGGCGATCAGCGGCTGGGAATCGACCGCCATTGAGAACCATTCCGGCATTGTCGACAATCTGCGTTATTTCCATTCCGAGCCGGAACGTATCTCGGTCAGCCTGAAACCGGTGCGCCCGGTCGCCAAGCAGAGGCATATGACCTATGCCGAGGGCGAGGCGGCGGAACTGGATCTGTGGCTGCTCAATGACACCGAACAGCCGGTGACAGGCGGGCTGACCCTCAGCGTGATCGACCCGTCGGGCAAGACGACGCCTGTCGGTCGCTACGATGTTCCGGCCCAGACGCCGGACGTATTCAGCTATCTCGTGGCCGAAAAGGTCATGACGCCGCCCCTGACCGGAGAGGGCGCGCATACGGTGACGTTTGCGCTGGACGGTCATCCGGACGCGACATTCCGCCGTCAGCTCTGGGTGGTCAGGACGGATGTGAAACCCAAGCGATCCTTGCGCGTGGGCCTGTCGGGCGTGGCCAGATCCTTCCGCGAGCAACTGACGGCTCTGCCCGGCGTGACGTTCGAGGATTTCACGGCGGGCGGCGCCTATGACGCGGTCATCGCCTCCGGCCTCAAGGCGGACGAGATCGAACGCCGCCAGATCGGCGACCAGACCGGCAATGAGGGCGCGCCGAAAAAGGGCGAGGCGCCGAAACTGGTTATGGGCGAACTGCCTGGCGATGTGCTGGCCGCCGTGCAGAATGGCCTGCCGCTGTTCGTCATGGCGCCCGAAGACGGTCTGGCCGACGGCATCGCGACGCAACTGGCTCAGGCAGGCCTGTTGGCTTACGACGGTCAGGTCGGCGATCTGCGCGCGCCGTGGATGGGTAACTGGAACGTCTTGCGCGCCCATCCGGTGTTCGCGGGCATTCCCGCCGACTGCTGCGCGGGCCTGTGGCATCAGGTCGACGGCCACGCCTCCAACGGCCTTAAGGCGTCAGGCGAAGGAATCGAGATCATCGCCGCCTATTCGCGCGATCACGACCGCTTCATGGGCGCGTCGTGCTTCACCGTTCGCAAGGACAGGGCGAAGCTCGTGTTCCATCGCATGCCCGACATGGTCGCCCCGCTGCAAACCCGCTTCCTGATCAACACGCTGAACTGGTTGACGACATGAAAAGGCTGCTCCCTTGCGCCGCTATTATGACGGCATTGCTCGCCCCCGGCGCGGGGCGGGCCCAAATTCAGACGCAGGCGCCGTCTGATGCGACCCCGACCACCGTGGTGGTGCAGGGGCAGAAGGGGACTCGCCGTCCGGCGGTCTGGTTTCGCGCGGAGAGCCGGCACTTCATCGTCTACAGCGATACGCGCCGCGAGGACGTGACACGGCTTTTGAACGCGCTGGAGAAGTTCCGCTACGTGCTGCGCAGCTATCTGCGCGAGGACACGATCCAGGACGACGCCGAGCCGAAGACCGAGATTACCTATCTGGCGCATGCACAGGATCTGGCGCTGATCCGACCGGATGGACCGGACTATGCGATCGGCCTCTACTCGGCCTGCGCGGACGCCGATATCGGGGTCGGCGTGTACATGTACGCCGATCAGTCCAGAAGCCTGCCGCTGGAGAAGCAGCCCGACAATGAAGGTCTCGGCTATATGCTCGAAGCCTATGCGCGTCATTATAGCTATCAGCACAGCGATCTGCGCCAGCCGACCTGGTTCATCGATGGCTTCGCGCACTATTTTTCGACCGTGCGCTTTGACGGGAATGAAGCCATTGTCGGCATGGCGCCGGCGGCGTTTGCGCGCTATTTCAACCTGATCGGCAATGTGACCACCTACAGCCTCGATTATCGCGACGTGCTGCAACAGAAGGAGGATAACGGCCGCAACGCTGCGGGGCCTTCCGGGGTGCGCAACGAATATCAGGCGCGCGCCTGGCTTCTGACCCATTATATCCTGTCGTCGCCGGACAACCGGCGCAGGTTCGCGGCCTATCTGTCCGAAACCGCCGCCGGGCAGTCGCCGGTGGCCGCGTGGAAGGCCGCCTTCGGCATGACGCCGGGCCAGCTCGACAACGCGCTCTGGCGATACCGCCTGCATGATCTTCAGGCCCTGAAGCTGGTCTTCAAGGCTCTGCCCGACGCCGATATCAGCTTTCAGTCGCTGCCCGCCTCGGCCCAGTCGGTCGAGCTGTGGCGCACGGCGCTGCGCACATGCCCGTCCGTCGCCTATGGCCGTGTGCTGCTGACGCGGCTGCGCGCCGAGGCGCCCAGATTCCCCGACAGCGATCTGGCGCAACTCAGCCTGGCCCGCGCCGAAATCGCATGGGGCGACCCGAACGCGGCGTTGCCGTATCTGACCAAGGTCACAAAGGGCGCATCGACCGACGCCGAGGCCTTCACGCTTCTGGGCCGCGCCCATATCGCGCTGGCCATGTCATCGAGCGGCTCGGCGCGCAGGACGCAGCTTGACCAGGCCCTTTCAGCGCTTGGCCGCGCTTCGGTATTCGATCCAGGCTCGCCCGAAACCGGCTGGTGGTTCTACCGCGCCGTCGCCCTGGGCGGTCGGATGAGCGAGGACGGCGCGGCGGCGATCCTGACGGCATGGAAGACCGCGCCGGATGTCGATCTCTATGCACTGCACGCCGGTCTGGCGCTCGCCTGGCTTGGACGTAAGGATGAGGCGCTGGAGGCGCTGCGCACAGTGGCGGACAATCCGCGCGATCCTGCGCTGGCGGCGACGGCCCAGGTCTGGATCGACCGGCTAGGCGCAGGCATGGACAAGGACGCGCTGGTTGACGCCATGGGGATGCAGGCGTCCGACCCTGACCAGATGCAGTGGACGTTGGCCAGCGCCGATATTGTCGCCGCCGTCAAGGCCGCCGCCGACGCGCAGGACGCCAATGACGCCATGAGCACGGCCGACCCGCAAAGCGATCAGGACAGCCAGTTGCCGGGCAACTGACACAACGAAAGGACGACCCATGCTCAACCGGACATGCCCGCGGCGCAGGCGTCGCCGCCTTGCCGCTCCTCTCGCTCTGGCCGCCGTCTGCGCGGTTCCGGCTCTGGCCTGGTCTTCTCTGGCCGCGCCGCCGCCGGGCGTCTGGACGCCCGATCAGAGGAACGGAAGCTATCTGAACCCGGTTCTGCAGGGCGACTATTCCGATCCGGACGCGATCCGGGTCGGCAAGGATTTTTACCTGACCTCATCGTCCTTCGCCAATGTACCCGGCCTGCCGGTCCTGCATTCCAAGGATCTGGTCAACTGGGAGATTATCGGCCACGCCCTGCCGCGCCTTGCGCCCGTCGATCACTACCGCGCGCCAAGGCGCGGCGGCGGGGTCTGGGCGCCCGCCATCCGTTATCACGCCGGGCGCTTCTACATCTATTACCCCGATCCCGACTTCGGCATCTATATGGTCAGCGCCCACAATCCCGCCGGGCCATGGAGCGCGCCGGTTCTGGTCGATGACGCGAAAGGGGCGATCGACCCGTGTCCGTTCTGGGATGAGGACGGCAAGGCCTGGCTGATCCACGCCTTTGCCAAATCGCGGGCGGGGAAGAACAATATGCTGGTCTTAAAGCCCATGAGCGCCGACGGGACGCATACGCTGGGCGAAGGCCGCGTCGTGATCGACGGCGCGATGTTGCCGCCGGTTGCGACCTCGCTCGGCATGGCCGACTGGTCGGTGATCGAAGGGCCGAAACTCTACAAGCGCGAAGGCTGGTACTATATTTTCGCGCCCGCCGACGGGGTGAAGAATGGCTGGCAAGCCGTGTTCCGTTCGCGGCGCATCGATGGCCCCTATGTGGCGCGCGACGTGATGGATCAGGGGCCGCCGGACGATCTTGGCCCCGCCAACGGGCCGCATCAGGGCGCTCTGGTCGACGCGCCGGACGGCGGGAGCTGGTTCCTGCATTTTCAGGATACGGACAGCTATGGCCGCCGCGTCTGGCTGGAGCCGGTGGCGTGGAAGGACGGCTGGCCGGTGATCGGGCGCGAGGGCGCTAACGGTATAGGCAGGCCTGTCGCAGGCGGCAAGAAACCGGTTGCGGGCCAGCCTGCGGCTGTTCCGGTCGCGGGGGACGATTTCGCGCGCGGACTGAATCTTGGCTGGCAGTGGAACGCCAATCCGGGCGAGGACTGGGCCGATGCGACCACGCCGGGCGAGCTGCGTCTGAAAGCCGTTCCGTCCTCGGCCAATCTGTGGGAGGCGGGCAATGTGCTGGCGCAGAAATTGCCCGCCATGGCGTTCAGCGTGACGACGAAGATAAGCCTTGCGCCGCGCAATGTCGGCGAGCGCGCGGGCCTTGTGCTGATGGGGCGCGCCTATGGCTTTATCGGGCTGGTCAATACCAGGGACGGCGTGCGCGTCGAGCAGGTCGTGCGCGACAGCGCCAAAAACGGCGATCCGGAAACGCAGGTTCTGGCCGACGCGCCGGTGACCGGACCGGTGTGGCTGAAGATGACGCTCGAACCCTATGCGCATCCGACCGGCCCGTCGCAGTACAGGCCGCAATGGCCCGCCATGGAAAGCCTGACGGACGCGAAGGTCCGGTTCAGCTACAGCCGCGACGGCGTGACCTATGCGCCCCTGGGCGACGGCCTTATCAGCCAGCCCGGCGAATGGGTCGGCGCGCAGTTCGGCCTGTTCGCCCAGGCGCCGATGGGAACGCCGGGCGCTGCGGCGGTGCGCAATGGCGTGGCGAGCTTTGGCCCGGTGCGGATCGGCCCGGCGGGCTTGTGACGCTCAAACATCGTCGCCAGGCCGGTCCGTTTTCTTTGCGACCTGAAATAAAAGCGTCTTGGAATTGGCGGGCTTCCTGCGATAACTGACCGCCTATGGTGGTGAAGACTTTTCTTTTTGGTCACGCTTATATCGACCTGACCCTGGCCGGATTTAGAGCGCTTTTCGATCTGATTCCATCAGATCGGCGCTGCTCATGTCTTTGCTTTGTCGATCTTCCTTATCCAAAAAGTGGAGCCACTTTTGGGGAAACGCTCTCATGCGGGGCAGGGGCTGCGGCCTATGGCGGCATGCCGTCTTACGTCGAAACGCGTGAATATGTCAGACAAAACCTTGCCAATCTGGCGATCATCAGAGAAAATACTGTCAACAAGGCTGGCCAAGCGCCCATAAATGCCGATAACTCTATTCAGTCATGTCAGACGGATACATATGTCCGCTGACGGGGAGACGAAACTTATGAAACGCATTCAGCACAGCCTGACCGCTGCGGCGGCGGGCCTGATGAGTCTGGCGGCCTCCGCGCAGGCGCAAACGGTCGATCCGGCGGGATCGTCGCCGATCTCCAACGCGCTCGACTGGATTCAGGGCACATTGATGGGCCGCGTGGCGACCACGGTGGCGGTGATCGCGGTCGCGGCGGTCGGCTTTATGATGCTGACGGGCCGGATGAACTGGAAGTTCGGCGCCACGGTGATTGTGGGCTGCTTCGTGCTGTTCGGCGCCGCCACCATCGTCGCCGGCATCCAGTCGGTCGCGCACTAGGCGCGCGCCATGGCCGAGCTGATCCGTTCACCGGTGTTCAAGGCGCTGACCCAGCCGCAGATGTTCGCGGGCGTGACCTATTCCTACTTCATCATCAATGCGGTGGTGACGACGGAGGCCTTTCTGATCACGCGCTCCTTCTGGGCGTTCGCGGTCGCGGGCGTCGTCCACGCCATCGGCTATCTGGCCTGCCTGCGCGAGCCGCGCGTCTTCGACCTGTGGCTGACCAGGGTCTCGCGCTGTCCGCGCGTGCGCAATCACCGCTTCTGGCGCTGCAATTCCTATATTCCGTAAAGTTCTCCATGTCCCACTCTCCCGCCAGCCCCGGATTTGCGCGCCTGTTCGGCAAGGAGCAGCGCGCGGGCGATCGCCTGCCTTACGACCGGCTGCTGGACGAGCGCACCCTGGTTCTGCGCGACGGATCGCTGATGCAGACGATCCATCTGGAAGGGTTCGCTTTCGAGACGGCTGATACTGACGAGGTCAATCATCGCCAGATCGTGCGCGCCGCCGCGCTCAGGGCCATCGGCTCGTCGCGTTTCGTCCTCTATCATCATATTGTCCGCCGCCGCGTGTCGGTCGGGCTGGAGGCCGCCTTCGACGATCCGGTCTGCGAGCTGATCCAGCAAAAGTGGCGGGATCGCCTGTCCTCGCGGCAAGTGTTCGTCAACGACCTGTTCATCACCGTCGTGCGCCGCAACCCGAAGGGCAAGGTCGGCTTCGCCGAAAGCCTGGCGGGCCTGATGGGACGCGGAGTCGGCGCGACGGCGCAGGCCGCGCAACAGGCGCGCGACCACAAGGAGCTGCAAGGCGCGTCCGAAGCGCTGCTGGCCGCGTTGCAGGCCTATGGCCCGCGCCTTCTGGGCGGCTATGAGACCGCCAATGGCCGCTGCAACGAGCTGCTGGAGCTTCTGTCCTGCCTGTTCAACGGCGAGATGCGCCCGGTCCTGCGCCCGACCTCGGACATCGGCCATTACCTGCCCTATCGCCGCGTCAGTTTCGGCCTTGAGGCGCTGGAGCAGGCCAGCCTCGGCGCGGGCAAGGATTTTTCCGCCATCCTGTCGCTCAAGGATTATCCGCCGCACGCCACGCCCGGCATGTGCGACGCGCTGCTGCGCCTGCCGTTCGAGATGAGCCTGACCGAAAGCTTCGCCTTCGTCGACCGTCAGATCGGGCTGGAGCGCGTCAACCTGGCCCTGCGCCGCATGCGCGCGGCGGATGAGGAGGCCCTGTCGCTGCGTCAGGGTCTGATGAACGCCAAGGACGATCTGGCCGCCGGGGCCATGGGGCTGGGCGAACACCATATGAGCGTGCTGGTGCGCGCCGGATCGCTGGAGGCGCTCGACCCGGCGGTGGCGCAGGCCCTGGCGGCGCTGGCCGATCTCGGCGCCGTGGCGGTGCGCGAAGACGTCAATCTGGAGCCCGCCTTCTGGGCGCAGTTTCCCGGCAATGAAGCCTATATTGCGCGCAAGGCGCTGATCTCGACCTCGGCCTACGCCTCCTTCGCCAGCCTGCACGGCTTTCCGATCGGCCAGCCGGAGGGCAATCACTGGGGGCAGGCGGTGACGGTGTTCGAGACCTCGTCCGGCACGCCCTATTATTTCAACTTCCACAAGGCCGATCTTGGCAATTTCACCGTCATTGGCCCGTCCGGCTCCGGCAAGACGGTCCTGCTCAACTTTCTGGCGGCGCAAGCGCAGAAGTTCCAGCCGCGCACCGTCCTGTTCGACAAGGACCGCGGCGCCGAAATCTTCATCCGCGCCATCGGCGGCCACTACGCAACCTTACGTCCCGGCGAGCCGTCGGGCTTCAATCCCTTGCGCATGGACGATACGCCGGGCAATCGCGCCTTCCTGCGCGCCCTGATCGGGCGACTGGCGACGCGCGCCGATCTGCCGCTCAGCTCGGAAGAAGAGGCGATCATTTCCGAGGCGGTCGACGCCAATTTCGAGCAGGAGCCGAAATATCGTCGTCTGCGTTATTTGCGCGAACTCTTGAGCGGGGCGCGCCGCCCGACGCACGGCGATCTGGCCGCGCGGCTGGCGCCGTGGGTCGGCGAGGGGGAAAACGCCTGGCTGTTCGACAACGAAGACGACGCGCTCGACATGGACCGGCGCACGCTCGGCTTCGACATGACCCTGCTGCTCAATGATCCAATCTTGCGCACCCCCTGCATGATGTATCTGTTCCAGCGCGTCGAGGAGCGGCTTGACGGAACGCCGACGATTCTGATCATCGACGAGGGCTGGAAGGCGCTCGACGACGACGCCTTCGCCGCGGCCATCCGCAACTGGATGAAGACCCTGCGCAAGCGCAACGCTATTCTGGGCTTCGGCACCCAGTCGGCGCGCGACGCGCTCGATTCGCGCATAGCGAGCGCGATCATCGAGCAGACCGCGACTCAGGTGTTCACGCCCAATCCGCGCGCCCAGGCCGAGGACTATTGCGACGGCTTCGGCCTGACCGAACACGAGCTGGACCTGATCCGGGCGATTCCCGCCGCCTCGCGCGCCTTTCTGGTCAAGCACGGCAATCACTCGGTGGTGGCGCGGCTCGACCTGTCCAGCATGCCGGAGATCCTGACCGTATTGTCGGGCCGCGAACAGAGCGTGCGGCGGCTGGATGAGCTGCGCGCAAGACTGGGCGACGATCCGGCCCTGTGGTGGACCGACCTGACCGGCGCCGCCTGGCCCGGACCAGCGCCGGAGGCCGTCGCCTGATGGAAGACTGCCCCGCCATTTCTCTGGTCGGCGAAACCAGCGTCTCCGGCGCGCTGGCGGCCATGGACTGCCATATCAATACGGCGGTGCATGTCGGCTATGACCGCCTGTTCGGTCCCGGCGGCGCCTTCGGTTTCGCCCTCAGCGCCCTGCTGGTCATCTATGTCGCCCTGATCGGCTACGGCTTCATGACCGGACGCACGCGCCTGACCCTGATGATGATGTCGCCGCGCATCATGACCATGGCGCTGGTCCTGACCTTCGCCACCGCCTGGCCCGCCTATCACGCCATCTTTTACGGCCTTCTGATGGGCGGTCCCGATCAGGTGGCGGCGGCGCTTCTGCACGTCAACGGCAGCGCCGTCATGCACTTCGCCCAGCAGCTTGACGCCCTGTTCGTGCGCTTCGCCGACATAGCCCGCGCGCTCGACGACGGCGGCGCGGCGACGGTGACGACGCCGAACGGGCAGGTCGCCATGGCGTTGCCGCACGCCATGCCGGTGCAGTTGTTCTGGCTGTCGGGCCTGTGCCTGCTGGTCTCGACGCTCGGCGTGCTGATTCTGACGCGGCTGGTGCTGTACCTGCTGCTCATCCTCGGCCCGGTCTTCATCATCTTCGCCCTGTTTCCGCAGACGCGCGGCTTATTTAACGGCTGGCTGCGCACCTCTTTGGTGTTCGCCCTGGCGCCGCTCCTGACCGTGCTGGGCGGCACGGCGGCCCTGATGCTGTTCGCGCCCCTGATCAACGCCATCGGCGAAGACCCGCAAGGCGCGGTCAAGGCCGTGCAGCCCATGGTCATCCTGTTCATGGGCTCGCTGATCTACTGCGCCTTCCTGTTCGTGCTGATGTGGGTGGCCGCCTCGCTGGTGCGCGACTGGCAGGCAAGCTTCCGGGGCCGCGACGTCGCGCCGACCACCGCAACCGCCGTCTCGGCCGGCGCTGCGACCGCGCCGCAACCGCTTGTCAGCCGCGACGCCCAGACCCGCACCGAGCCGCTGGTCAGCGCCATCAACCGTGCGCAGGAGGTCGCCGCCGGCGCAGCGAACACGACCGCGCGCGCCAGCGCG
>DATMTF010000062.1:0-4840 GCA_035565015.1 Asticcacaulis sp.
GGGCCGTCGCCATGTCCTGACGGTTAAAGCCGTCCGGCCCATTCGCGCAGGCGCGCATTGACGATACTGAGCTTGGCGAAGCTCCAGCCTCCGGTCTGCATATCGGCCATCATGGCGCGCAAGGGCTCGATCAGGTCGGCATTGTCCGCCTCCCAGGCCGCGATAATGTCCTGCGGCTGATCATGCAGGCTCATGCGCGCCATCATGGTCTTCACCACCGTCTTCTGCTCGGCCAGCACGTCCTCGATCAGCCGGCGCGTCGCCAGCCGGTCCCACGGATCGGCGGAGGACAGGGCGCCCGCGCCTTCGCGCAGGGAGTCGAAACCAAAACGCGCGCCGGTCAGTTCATAGAGGGCGCGCGTCTTGTCGAGCGGCTTGCCGCGCATCTGCGCCAGGTCGATAATGTCGGGCGCATGGTGCAGACCCTCAAGCTCGGCCAGCCGCGTCGCGACATCGCCGTCCGCCGTCATCAGGCTTTGCAGCCCTTCGGCATAGGGCGCGACCATCGCGTCCAGGCTTAGCGCGCCGCCCGCAAAGCGCCGCGCCATCCACCAGGTCTGATGGCGCACGAAACGGGCGAGGCGCGCATACAGCCTCAGTTGCTCCGAGGCCGGGATCTTATTATCGAGCGCGTCGATCTGCGCCCACAGGGCCTTGACGCCGAACAGGCGGCGCGTCGCCTCGAAGGCCAGAACCAGCCCGCCCGCATCGACGCCCGCGCCGCGCATCAGGCGGCTGGCGAAACTGGCCCCCGTCATATTGACGATCTCATTGGCCAGCACGGTGGCGATAATTTCGCGGTGCAGACGATGCTCGCGGATGGCGCGCCCGTAGCCGTGCAGGGCCGCCGGGAAATAGTCGGTCAACACGTCGATAAAAGCCGGATCGTCGGGCGCGGTCGAGGCGATCATGTCGTCGAACAGGGTCAGCTTGGCGTAGGCGGTCGCCACCGCCAGCTCAGGCCGATAAAGGCCAAGCCCCTGCGCGCGCCGCGCGGCCATCTGGGCGCCGGACGGCAGGCCCTCGACCTTGCGGTCGAGCCGCCCGCGTTTTTCCAGGCCGCTCATAAAGGCTTCCGTCGCCTCATTATCCTCGACCGCGCGCATCTCCTGCAAGGACAGGGCGAGGGTCTGGTCGTAATTATGCCGCAGCACATGCTGCGCCACATCGTCGGTCATCGAGGCCAGCAGGGCGGCGCGGTCTTCCGCCTTCAGCTCGCCCGACGCGATCAGCGAGCCGAGCAGGATCTTGATATTGACCTCATGGTCCGAGCAATCCACGCCCGCTGAATTGTCGATGGCGTCGGTATTGAGCCGCACCCCGGCCTCGGCGCAGGCGATGCGCCCGGCTTGGGTGACGCCGAGATTGGCGCCTTCGCCGATAACCAGGGCGCGCACCTCGTCGCCATTGATGCGGATCGCGTCATTGGCCTTGTCGCCGACATCGAGATGGGATTGCGACGCCGCCTTGATATAGGCGCCGATGCCGCCGAAATAGAGCAGCTCGACGCGCATCTTCAAAATGGCCTGCATCAGCTCGAACGGCGTCACCGCCTCGGCGTCGAGATCGAGCAGGGCGCGGATTTCGGCGGACAGCGGGATCGACTTCTGGCTGCGCGAAAACACCCCGCCGCCTTTGGAGATCAGGTCGGCATTGTAGTCACGCCACGAGGAACGCGGCAGGGCGAACATGCGCTGGCGCTCTTTAAACGAGACCGCCGGGTCCGGGTTCGGATCGATAAAGATGTCGCGGTGGTCGAAGGCGGCGACCAGCTTGGTCTGTTCGGACAGCAACATGCCGTTGCCGAACACGTCGCCCGACATGTCGCCGACGCCCGCCACGGTGAAGGTTTCGCTCTGAATGTCCTTGCTGAGGTTTGGGCCCAGTTCGCGGAAATGCCGCTTGACCGCCTCCCATGCGCCGCGCGCGGTGATGCCCATCGCCTTGTGGTCGTAGCCGACGCTGCCGCCTGACGCGAAGGCGTCGCCAAGCCAGAAGCCGTACTCCGCGGAAACGCCGTTGGCGATGTCGGAAAAGGTCGCCGTGCCCTTGTCGGCGGCGACGACCAGATAGGGATCGTCGCCTTCGTGACGCACGACCTGCGGCGGCGGAACCACCCTGCCGGACGGGTCGATCGTGTCGGTCAGGTCCAGCAGGCCGCGCAGAAAGGTCTTGTAGGCGCGGACCGCCTCTTCACGCACCGCGTCCGGTCCGCCGTCGCGCGGCAGTTTTTTTGGATAGAAGCCGCCCTTGGAGCCGACCGGCACGATGACGGCGTTCTTGACCTGCTGCGCCTTGACCAGGCCCAGCACCTCGGTGCGGAAATCCTCGCGCCGGTCGGACCAGCGCAGGCCGCCGCGCGCCACCGGACCGAAGCGCAAATGCACGCCCTCAACATGCGGCGCCCAGACGAAGATTTCGCGATAGGGCTTGGGTTCGGGCAGGTCGGCCAGTTCGCGGCTGGCGATCTTGATCGAGATATAGGGCTTGGGCTGGCCGCTTTCGTCCGTCTGATAGAAGTTGGTGCGCCGCGCCGCGCTGATCACGGCGGCCAGACGACGCAACACGCGGTCATGGTCGAGGCTGGCCACGGCCTGCAACAGGTCGTCCACGCCCGCGCGCGCCCAGTCGATGCGTTCGTCGCGGTCCTGTTCGCGCATCGGATCGAACTTGACGCGGAACAGTTCCAGCAGGGCGCGCGTCACATCGGGATTGTCGCGCAACGCCGCCTGCTGAATATCGGGGCTGGGGTCGAGGCCGGACTGAACGCGGTAGCGCGCCAGGGCGCGCAACAGGGCGACCTCGCGCCAGCCGATCCCGGCCAGGGCCAGGGCGTTGAAGCCGTCATCCTCGATCAGGCCGTGGCGCAGCGCCATCAGGGTCGCTTCGAAGACCTCGCGGAAGGCGTCGAAACCGAGGATATGCGCTTTTGGCGCGCGCAGGATGAATTCATGCACCCAATAGACGCCCAGCTCCGGCGCGCGCACCGCATGGCCGTATTCCTCCAGCGTCTTGACGCCCATATTGTCGAGCACCGGCAGGATGTCGGACAGGGCGATGGCGCGCTCGGCGCGGGTGTAGAGCTTGTAGCGGAAGATGTTGTCGGCGTCGCCTTCGCGGCGATAGGCGCGCACGGCCAGAGGCTCGGCCTCGCTCAAGGCCGCCAGTTGCGCGATGTCGAGCAGGGCCTCATCGACATCATAGCGCGCCGGATAGCTGGCCGGGAAGGCGCGCGCCCAGTCCAGCCAGTCGATCCCGGCTTCGGCTTTCGCGTTCAGAGCATGGGCCAGCACCTTCTGCGGCCACGAGCGCGTCATGTCCTCGATCTGCGCCTCGATGTCGGCGATGGCCGGATCGAGATGCTCGCCCGGCGTAAAGCCGACAATGTAGTGAACGCAGGACAGCAGGGATTCGCTGATATAGGGATAGCTGGCCGAGACGCGCCCGCCATAGGCCCTGGCCAGAATTTCGCCCGCCTGTTTCTGCATCTGGGCCTGCCAGACCTCGCGCGGAATATAGAGCAGCACCGAGACGAAGCGGTCGAACGGATCGTTGCGCGCGAACAGCTTGACGCGCGGACGGTCGGCCAGATGCAGCACGCCGCGCGCGATGCGCAGCAGGTCGGCCTCGCTC
Organism: Asticcacaulis sp.; assembly: GCA_035565015.1. Classification (GTDB taxonomy): domain Bacteria; phylum Pseudomonadota; class Alphaproteobacteria; order Caulobacterales; family Caulobacteraceae; genus Asticcacaulis. The sequence continues at coordinate 3,634 of DATMTF010000062.1, forward strand.
ATCTGGAACAGTTCGTCGCGCGGATAGGTCTCCAGAATGTTTTTCAGGCGGTTCTCATTATAACCGCCCTGCAGGCCCAAGGCCGCCGCCTCATGCAGCACATGGCGGCATTTGCGCCGCGCCAGCGGCACTTCCAGGGCCGGACGGTCATAGGCTTCGGAGGTGAACAGGCCGACAAAGCGCAGCTCGCCCGACGGCCGACCGTCAGCGCCGTACCGCTTGACGCCGACATAGTCCATATAGACGCGGCGATGGACGCGCGATTTCAGATTGGCCTTGGCGACCGTCACCGGTTCGGAATTTTCGAGCTGGTTGAGAATCTGGTCGCTCAGCACCGCCGGTTCGGAGGTGCGGCGCAGCACCTGACGCGACGCGTCGCGCAGCACGCCATAACCTTCCTGCAACTGGCTCAAAGGCTCCTGCCGCGCGTAGGAGCCGTCGGCATTGCGCGGATAGGTGTAGCCCTTGGCGCCGAGAAAGACGAAATGGTTGGCGTCGATCCAGCGCAGGAAGGCGAGGTTCTCTTCGATAACCTCCGGGTCCAAATGGACCGACGGATGGGTTTTCAGCGCCTCCAGCGCCGCAATCTCCTGCGTCATCAGCGCCTGCATGCGCGGAAAATCATGCACGGCCAGCTTCAGATCGTTCAGGCTGTCGTCGAGGCCATGCAGGATGGCGGCGTGTCGCTCTGGCGGCTGCCGGTCGATAAAGACCAGCATCATCGATTCCCTCACCGCTTCGCCGCCGTCTGTCAGACGCAGCCCTTGCGCGTCGCGGCGCACCGTGACCAGAGGGTGAAACATCGACCGGATCGAAGCGCCCTGATCGATCAGCTCGCCCATGACCGTTTCGACGATAAACGGCGAATCCGCCTGTACGATTTCGATCACGTCATAGCCGGACAGGGTCTGGATGCGCCGGTTCGTGCGGCCGCCTTCGCGCCGCTCGCCATAGCTCCAGGCGTCGGCGATCACCGCCTCCATGTCCGTCAGATCGACATCCGGCAATTCATCGGGATCGTAATCTTCCAGAATCTGCGACAGAAACCCTTTTTCAGCCTCGCCAAGCCGCAGCCAGTCGCGCGCCCCCAGTCGTTGCGCGAAACCCCGGCTTAAGGCTTCGCGGTCGTTGGCGGCTTTGGGAGTGTGTTCGTCCATGTTCGGTTCCTGCTGGCCCTGAAATGCGTCCGCTTATGGCGCGGTTTGAT
>DATMTF010000063.1:0-17110 GCA_035565015.1 Asticcacaulis sp.
GGACATGGCTTTGGTGCGCGCCGCCTCGCAGGGCGTGCTGGGCAACGGCCTGATGCTGCGTCATGAGGGCGCGGTTCAGGCGGTCGAACATGCGGGCTTTCTGGTCGCGCCGGAAGCCGTTTCAGACCTGCCCGAAGCCCGTCTCGACGCCTTCGCCGAGGCGGCGCCGTTCGGCGCGGCGGTGGTTAAGGGCGTGGACCTGTTTTCAGCTCAGATTGAGGATTTCAACACTGCCTTCGCCGCCCTGGCCGAAAAAACGCCCGACGACCTGACCGGCATGGATTTCGCTGAACTGGTGACGGAAAATTCGCGCGCCGATCTGAAGGAAAAGCTGAAATCCGGCAAGGCCGGACCGTTCGACATCAGCCTGAGCGTCACATCCGACCGCGCCCTGCAGGTCTATGTCACTCAGGTGGCGGGCGGATTCAGCCTCTATCTGTTCGATGTCTCCGAGCAGAAGAAGCTGGAGCAGAACCTCGTCCAGGCGCAGAAGATGCAGGCCATCGGCCAGGTGGCGGGCGGCATGGCGCACGATTTCAACAACCTCCTGACCGGCTTCAAGTTCCGCAACGACCAGCTTCTGCTCAACCACCCGCTCGGCGATCCGTCCTATGAGGATCTCAACGGCACACGCCAGATCATCGCCCGCGCTGAGGATCTGGTGCGCAACCTTTTGGCCTTCGCGCGCAAGCAGACCGTCAAGCGCGTGACCCTGAATGTCGGCGAGATGGTGTCCGAGGCCGAGGTGCTGCTGCGCCGTCTGGTGCGCGAGGACGTCAAGCTGGAGACCGCATACGGCCGCAACCTGCCCAATGTCCATGTCGACAAGGGGCAGATGGAAATGGTCATGATGAACCTGGTCGTCAATGCGCGCGACGCCATGCGCCCGCAGGGCGGCGGCAAGGTGTCGATCCGCACGGCGGCCCTGTCGCAGGACGAGGCTCGGATGCGTGGCTGGAGCGAGGCCCCGGCGCAGGGCGCGGCGCTGATCGAGGTGTCCGATACCGGTCCCGGCATTCCGCCGGAGATCGTCGCGCAGGTGTTCGAGCCCTTCTTCACCACCAAGCCGCAGGGCGAAGGCACGGGCCTTGGGCTTTCGACCGTGCACGGCATTATCAATCAGGCAGGCGGCCATATCCTGATCGATTCATCGCCGGGGCAGGGCGCGACCTTCCGCATCTTCCTGCCGGTGTGGATCGAGACCGAAAAGCCCGCCGAGGCCCCTGCGCCCGAAAAGCCCGCCAAACCCGTGCCGAAAGACCTCTCCGGCGTCGGGCGCATCCTGTTTGTCGAGGACGAGCAGATCGTGCGAGGCATCGCGGCGCAATTGCTGCGCCAGCGCGGTTATGAGGTGCTGGAGGCCGCTGACGGCGAGGAGGCGCTCGACATTATCGAGGCTGAGGGCGGCAAGTTCGACCTGTTGATCTCCGACGTCATCATGCCGGGGCTGGACGGGCCGTCCATGCTGAAAAAGGCGCGTCCGCTGATCGGCGACGTGCCGGTCATGTTCATTTCCGGCTATGCGGAATCGGAGTTTTCCGACCTGTTGGAGGAGGAAAAGAACGTCTCCTTCCTGCCTAAGCCGCTCGACATCAAGACGCTGGCCGAGCGGGTTAAGGAGCAATTGGCGGCTTAGGAAAATCGCGGTCTTTGGTCCGCTAGGGCTTGTGGGGATTCACAGATGGATGGAATTGTGATTCATACTGTTTATGAACCGCAATATTCTGACGGATGCCCAGTGGGCGAAGATTGAACCGCACTGTCTTGGGAAGCCAACTGACCCCGGACGCAGCGGAGGTGATAACCGGCTCTTTATGGAGGCTGTGCTTTGGGTTGTTCGGACGGGCAGCCCTTGGCGTGACCTTCCGGCGCATTACGGCAACTGGAGCACAGCGTTTCGCCGCTTTAGTGACTGGCGTAAAGCCGATGTATTTAAAAAGATATTTGATGCCTGCTCGGATGATCCGGACATGGAATATGCCATGGTTGATGCCACGATAGTCAAGGTCCATCGTCACGGCCAGGGCGCTAAAGGGGGACTCAAAGCCAGGCCATAGGTCGCTCAAAGGGCGGCATGACTACCAAAATCCTCGCCTTAACAGATGCTCTTGGCAATCTGGTGCGCTTTGAACTGCTACCGGGTCATCGGTTTGACACCGTTGGCGTCGAACCACTTCTGACAGGCATCAGCTTCAAAGCCTTGTTGGCGGACAAGGCTTTTGACAGCAACTCTATCGTCGATGATCTCAATGAACGGGGCGCGAAGATCGTTATTTCTCAGCATCCAAGGCGTTCAAAGCCTTTGGATATCGACAAAGAAATCTACAAATGGCGACACTTGATTGAGAACTTTTTCTGCAAACTCAAAGAGTTCAAACGTATCGCCATGAGAGCAGACAAAACCGATAACAGCTTCAAGGCTATGATCTATCTCGTGGCTGCCGTCATAAACTCAAGATGAATCCCCACAAACCCTAGAGCGATGCGTAAAAAGCGTCGATCAGGCTGACCGGGCGCGGATCGCCGAGCAGGTACGACGACTGCTTGTTCATTACATAGGCCGCCGAGACCTTGCGCTCCGGGTCGGCGAGGGCGCAGGAGCCGCCCCAGCCGCTGTGGCCGACGGCGCGCTCGTTGCGGCCATAGATGTTCAGCCCCTTATTGCGCAAAAAGCCCGCGCCCCAGGACAGTTTGAACGGCAGCACGCGATCCTGACCATAGACCCGCTCGCGCGTCGCCTGCGCCAGGGTCTCCGCCGCGATCAGCGCCTTGCCGTCCAAAACGCCGCCATTGGCGACCACGCTCATCAGCCGCGCCAGACCGAGCGCCGTGGCGTGGGCGTTGGCGGACGGAATCTCCATGCGCCGCCAGTCGCCCGAACCGCGCCCCGCCGGGGCCGAGCCCTTGTCGAGAAAGGCCGATTGTTTGATGCGGTCGATGACGCCGAGATCGGGCGGCGCGGTCGGCTTTTGCAGGTGGGCGATGCGCGGCGCATAGTCGTCCGGCGTGCCGATCATGACTTCGATGCCGAACGGCTCTGCGAAATCCTCGCGCAGGGCCGTCCCCAGCGAGCGGCCCTCGACGCGGCGGAACACTTTGCCGAGCAGATAACCGCCGGTGATCGGGTGGTAGCCTGAGCCGTCGCCGGGCGTCCATAAGGGCGCCTGTTCGCACAGGGCCTTCAGCGTCGCCGGAATATCGAACCAGATCGACGGCTCCTGCGGCGGGTAAAAGCCGGGCAGGCCGTCCTGGTGCGATATCAGTTGCCCCAGCGTGACGCTCTCCTTGCCGTTCTGGCCGTATTCCGGCCAGTAGCGCGCCACCGGCGTTTCGTAATCGAGCCTGCCCTGATCGACGGCGCGCGCGATCAGGAGGGCCATCACCGCCTTGCCGGTCGAAAACACCGGCGTCAGGGTCGTGTCGTCAAAGGCGCGCGTCCCTTCGCGGTCGGCCTGTCCGGCCCAGAGATCGACCACGGTTTCGCCCGCAACCTGCGCGGTGAAGCGCGCGCCCAGCTCCTTGCCTGCGGCGAAATTGGCGGCAAAGGCGTCGCGCACGGCGGCGAATTGCGGCGGGCAGGTTCCGTGAATGTCGGTCATGAGGGCCTCGTTAAAATTCAAAACACTCTCCTCTCCCCATGAATATGGGGAGAGGACGAGAGCCGAGCACAGCGAAGGCGATCGGGTGAGGGGCTGTTTGCCGGTTGCGCTCAGTCGGCTGACAGCCCCTCACCCGAGGATCGGCGGCTGCGCCTTGCTCCTCGTCCTCTCCCCATTGTCATGGGGAGAGGGGATTAGGCAAGGCTTTCCCGCAGCCAGGCGGCGTAATCGGCGCTGGCCCAGACCACGGGCGTCGCCACAATTTCCGGCGTATCATAGCTGTGCCGCGCCTTCACCAGCGCTTCGAGTTCGGGCAGTTTCGCGGCCAGGGTCTTGAGGGTGAGCAGGACTTCCGCCGCCTGTTCGACCGCGCCGCGCCAGCGATAGGTCGAGTGAATCGCCGTTGTCTGCGCGCAGGCCGCCAGTTTCGTTTCGACCAGAGCGAGCGCGAGCGCCTGAGCCTCGTCTTCAGAAGCGCAGGCGATGGACACGGTGACGATCTCGCTCATGTCCATCGCCCACCGCTCCTTAAGCAAGCGCCGTCATCAGCTCCGGCACGATGGACTTATAATCGCCGACCAGACCGTAATCGGCGACGCCGAAGATCGGCGCTTCGGGATCCTTGTTGATCGCGACGATCACCTTGGAATCCTTCATGCCAGCCAGATGCTGGATGGCGCCGGAAATGCCGATGGCGATATAGAGCTGCGGCGCGACCACCTTGCCGGTCTGACCGACCTGATAGTCGTTGGGCGCATAGCCCGCATCGACCGCTGCGCGCGAGGCGCCGACCGCCGCGCCGAGCTTTTCGGCCAGCGGGTTCAGCACGGCGTCGAACTCCTCCTTCGAGCCGAGCGCGCGGCCGCCGGAGACGACCACCTTGGCCGAACCCAGTTCCGGGCGGTCCGACACGACCTTTTCTTCGGAGATGAAGCGCGCGCCGGGGAAGGCGGCGGGAACGGCGACCGCTTCGACGCTGGCCGAGCCGCCTTCGGCGGCGACGGGCGCAAAGGCCGTGGTGCGCACGGTCATCACGATCTTCGCATCCGAGGTCTGCACGGTTTCCAGCGCATTACCCGCATAGATCGGACGCACGAAGGTGTGGGCGTCCACCACCTCCATCACGTCGCTGAGCAGCGACACATCGAGCAGGGCGGCGACGCGCGGCGCGGCGTTCTTGCCCGACGAGGTGGCCGGGAAGGCGATGGCCTCATAGCCGCCCGCGATCTGCGCAACGACAGCGGCGATGTCTTCGGCGATCTCGGCCTTGAGTTCGGGGCTTTCCGCGGTCAGCACCTTGCGCACGCCCGCGACCTTCGACGCGGCGGCGGCGACAGCGGCGACGCCTTCGCCCGTGACCAGCAGGTCGATCTCGCCCGACAGCTTCTGGGCGGCGGCGATGGTTTTCAGGGTGGTGTCGCGCAGGTGCGCGCCATCGTGATCGGCAATTACCAGAGCGGCCATCTTACAGCACTCCCGCAGTCTTGAGCTTGGACACCAGTTCGGCGGCGTCGGCGACCTTGATCCCCGCCGAACGCTTCGGCGGCTCCGTCACCTTGACGACCTTGAGGCGCGGGGCGACATCGACGCCGTAATCGGCGACGGATTTCGTCTCCAGCGGCTTCTTCTTGGCCTTCATGATATTGGGCAGTGAGGCATAGCGCGGCTCGTTGAGGCGCAGGTCCGTGGTGATCACGCACGGCAGCTTGACGCCGAGGGTTTGCAGACCGCCATCGACTTCGCGCGTGACCTGAGCTTCACCGTTCTCGATCACGACCTTGGACGCAAAGGTCGCCTGCGGCCAGTTCAGCAGGGTGGCCAGCATCTGACCGGTGGCGTTGTTGTCGCCGTCGATCGCCTGCTTGCCCATGATGATCAGGTCGGGCGTTTCGGCCTCGACCACCGCCTTGAGCAGCTTGGCGACCGCCAGAGGCTCGATATCCTGATCCGACTGGATCAGGATGCCGCGGTCGGCGCCGATGGTCAGGGCTGTGATGATTGTGTCTTTCGCCTGCGCAGGCCCGATGGAGACGGCGACGATTTCAGTGGCGACGCCCTTTTCCTTCAGGCGCACGGCTTCCTCGACCGCGATTTCATCGAACGGGTTCATCGACATCTTGACATTGGCCAGATCGACGCCCGACTGGTCCGCCTTGACGCGCACCTTGACATTATAGTCCAACACCCGCTTGACGGGCACCAGTATCTTCATGGTCCGTTACCTCTTTCATCGCCCGTCGTGCGGACGCGCCTTTAGGTCATGGCCTAACATAAAGTTGACGTTCGCGTCAACAATATCTCATGGGGATTAAGTGAAGGCGGCCTGACGTTAAGTCAACCCGCAAGTGCACTTGGCAGATCAGGAATCGGCAAAAATCTTGCCCTTGCGGCCATTTCAGCGCATAAGGCGGGCGTTTTTGCGGAGCGTCCCATGAAAAGCCAGATCGGCAAGCTGAAATATGTCTTTATCGCCCTGCTGGCGATTGGCTGCGGCCTGATCTCCGGCTGGCAATATCTGTATCAGATTCCGGCCAAGAAGTGCGACGCGGCGGGCGGCTGGTTCTCCTATCGCTACCGCCAGTGCGCCCAGCCCATCGCCCTGCCGACCCTGACCGGGCGCAAGCCGGGCGAGGCGCCGGTGATCGACTATCACGACGCCAAACCCGCCTCCTGACGGATCAGCCGCACCGGCGTCGATTTGAACGCCGGGGTCTTGCTGCGCGGATCGACTTCGGTTCCGGTCAACGCATTGGCTTCGGGGAAATAGGCCAGAACGGCGCCGCGCGCCAGATCGAAGGCGCGTAAGGTGACATCGCGCATCACGCCATGTTCGGACGCAACATCGGCGACATCGCCGTCCTGAAAGCCGCGTTCGGCCAGGTCGTCGGCGTTCATCAGCACGCTCCAGCGATCCACGCCGCCGCGATAGGCGTCCGTGCGCTCATAGATGATGGTGTTGAACTGGCCCTCCGAGCGCACCGTCGCCAGCATCAGGCTGTCCGGCAGGGACGGCAGGGGGCGCACAACGAAACGCGCCTTGCCGTCCAGCGTGTTGAAGCGCGGCGTGTGCAACAGGCGGCCCTGAATATGGAATTCGCGTCTGGCGACGTCGATATCGGCCAGAGCCTGCATGCCCGGCACGATCTTCGCAATCGCCTCGCGGATGGTGCGGTGCGGCTTGAAGGCCTGAAAATCGAATGGCAAGTCGGGCATGAGGCGCGAGGCCAGATCGCACAGAATATCGCTTTCGGGCCGCACGCCGCGCAGGCGCATAATGCCGCCGTCGGACAGGCGCACATAGTTGAACATCGATTCCTGCGTCGTCGGCTGCCATTCCTCATCGCGCGCCGTCACCGGCAGGATCAGGCTTTCCGAGCCGTCCAGACCATGCACATGGCCGCGATTGAGCGTCGTGGTCAGGTACAGTTTAAACCCTATGCGGTCGAGCGCTTCAGCGGCGAAGCGGCGGTCGGGATTGGCTTCAAAAAGGTTGCCGCCCATCATCAGGGCCGCGTCGATGCCGCCCTGATGCGCGGCCTGCATGCAAGCCATTGTGTCCATGCCCGGCGCGTCGGGCAGGCTGAGGCCGAAGGCTTCCTCCATGCGCGCCAGAACGTCTTTGGCCAGCACCGGCTTGACGCCGATGGTGCCGATTCCCTGCACATTGGAGTGGCCGCGCAGGGGCAGAAGACCGGCGCCGGGACGGCCGATCTGGCCGCATAACAGCGCCAGATTGGCGATATATTCGACATTGTCGGCGCCGTTGAGATGGTGGGTGATCCCCATCCCCCAGGCGATGACCGCGTTCTTCGCTTCGGCATAGAGCCTGGCCACGCGGCGCAGGTCGTCGCGCGTCAGGCCGCAGCCGTTTTCGATCGCCTCCCAGCCTAATCCCTCGCTGTCGGCGCGCAGGGCGTCGAAGCCGCTTGTATGCGCGGTGATGAAGGCCGCGTCCTGCGCGCCCAGCTCCAGCGCCGCCTTGATCAGCCCCTTCAGCACGAACAGGTCCGAACCGATGCGCGGTTGCAGATAGTCCGAGGCGATCCAGTCGCCGCCTTTCAGCATCGAGGCCGGGCTTTTTGGAATGGCGAAGCGCACCAGACCCGGCTCCTTCGCCGGATTGATCATCACCACTGCGCCGCCGCGCTCGCGCACCGCCTTCAGCTTGTGAATGAAGCGCGGATGGTTGGAGGACGGATTGGCGCCGATGACCAAGACCATGTCGCAGCGGGTCAGGTCTTCGAGTTCGACCGTCGCCGTGCCGGTTCCGATGGTGGCGCCCAGACCCACCCCGGTCGCCTGATGGCAGTAATAGGAGCAGTTATTGACATTGTTGGTCCCGAACGCCCGCGCCAGCAATTGCAGCACAAAGCCCGCCTCGTTCGACGACCGGCCCGATGCATAAAAGAAGCTGCGCTGCGGCCCGGCGGCGCGGAAACGCGCGGCGGCCAGATCGAGCGCTTCGTCCCAGCCGATCGGGCGATAACGGTCGTCGTCCTTGGCCTTGAAGACCGGCATGGCCAGACGGCCCAGATGCTCCAGCTCGTGCCCGTCCAGTTCGCGCAGATCGTCAAGGCTGTGATCCAGCACCTCCGTCGGTATGCCCGGCTGGATGTCGGTCGATTGCGCCTGAATCGACTTGTTGCAGACCGAGGGGAATTCATCCAGCTCATTGGTCATGCCGCCGCGCTGACCGCCCATGCCGAGCGCGCACGCCTTGCAGGCATTCTTGGCGGTCAGCGCCTTGGCGGTGTTCTCAAGCCCGATGCGCGTGGCGGTTTGCAGGGCGTACAGCACCTTCTTGGCGCCGCCGCCGACAATGGGTTTCGACATGAACCTATCCTGTGCGGGCGTCTCTTATCCGCCCGCAGAGCCGGGGTGTCAAACCGTTCGCTCAGGCCCCCTTGATTAGGCCTTCACGCGCTTGATCAGGGCGGTGGTCGAAGGATCGTGCGGCGCGATTTCGGCGCTTTGAATATCTTTCAGCACCTTGACGCCGAGCGTCTTGCCCAGTTCCACGCCCCACTGGTCGAAGCTGTTAAGGCCCATGACCACGCCTTCAACGAAGGTCTTGTGCTCATAGAGGGCCAGCAGCGCGCCCAGCGTTTCCGGCGTCAGTTCATCCATCAGCACCAGCGAGGACGGCTTATTGCCGGGGCAGACCTTTTGCGGCGCAATCTGCGCGGTCTTGTCGGCGTCGAAGCCAAGCGCGCGGCATTCCTCTTCCGAGGTCGCCAGCGACTTGCCGACCATAAAGGCCTCGCCCTGCGCGATGACGTTGGAGAGCAGCTTCTGCTGCATGTCGCGCGAGGCTTCCGCGTTCTTCGCGGCGGCGATGAATTCCAGCGGGATCACGTCCTCGGACTGGTGCAGCATCTGGAAGAAGGCGTGCTGGGCGTTGGTGCCTTCGTCGCCGAACACCACCGGGCAGGTCTTCACATCGAGCAGCGCGCCGGTCGGCGAGGTGCGCTTGCCGTTCGATTCCATCTCAAGCTGTTGCAGGAAGGCGGCGAGGCGGCGCAGGCGATGCACGTAAGGAATGACGGCGCGACTGGGGCGGTCGAGGCCGATGCGGTTGTAGAGTTGCGCCGCCGCCAGCCAGACCGGGGCGTTGCGCGCCAAGGGCGCGGTCAGGAAGTGCTGATCCATCGCGCGCGCGCCGTCCAAGAGGCGCTGATAAACCTCATAGCCGAGCGCGATGATCAGCGACAGGCTGACCGCCGACCACAGCGAATAGCGCCCGCCGACCCAGTCCTTGAAGCCGAACACGCGGTCCGGCGCGATGCCATAGGCGCCGGTCTTGTCGGGCGCAGCCGAGACGGCGGCCATGTGCGCCTTGGCGCCGTCCTCGTCCAGAGCCTTGACCAGCCAGTCGCGCGCGGCGAGGAAGTTGGCCAGGGTCTCCTGCGTCGTGAAGGTTTTGGAGACGGCGATTACGAGCGTTTCCGCCGGATCGAGGCCCGCCAGCGCCAGCGCCAGTTCCGAGCCATCGACATTGGCGACGAAGCGGATGTCGATCTGCGGCTGCAACGGCGTCAGGCCCTGAAACACCAGACGCGGGCCAAGGTCCGAACCGCCGATGCCGATATGAATAATCGTCTTGAAGCGCTTGCCAGTGCAGCCGGTGATCTCGCCGGAGCGGATGCCGCCCGCATAGTCGCGCATGGCGTCGCGCGCCGACTTGACGTCGTGGGCGATCTCAGCCCCGCGCAGGCGCAGGTTTTCGGCGTCCGTATCACGCAAGGCGACGTGCAGCACGGCGCGGCCTTCGGAGACATTGATGACCTGACCGGTCCACATCCTGTCGCGCGCCGCGGCGATGTCGGCGTCTTCCACGGCGGCGATGGCGGCGTCGAAACCGGCGCGCGTCCAGCTCTGCTTGGAGACATCGACATGGATGCCCGCCACATCGAGGCTCATGCGCGCGAGGCGGTCGGGATCGGCCTTGAACTGATCGACGATCACGGCGTTGGCGTCGGCGGCGGCCTGGGCTTTGAGGGCGTCGAGGGTCATGGCAGTCTCCTGTGATCCGGTTCTCTGCGAGAAATTTTCGTGAGGTTCCATGTCAAGCTTTTGGCCAGCCGTAAAGACGTTATCCGCCGCTCGCGCTGAATATTTTTACGCGCCGCCAGAATTGGTCCGACGCCCGTTATGGCCGCGCTGAGAGCGCTCCACGGCAAGGCTTTGCGGCCTTTGAGCGTGTCCTTGAGCGCGCCGATCAGGGTAAGACCAATATGGATTGGCAGGGTGATAAGCAGCAGCGGCAGCGGCATGGATTTCAGGTACAGCCACAGACGGTTGCGATAGCCGTGCCACAGCGCGAAGTCCGAGCGTACGCTCGTCGAGGCCGAACCGACATGCAGGGTTCTGGCGGCGGGCACGAAGATGCAGCGCTCGCCCAGCAGGCGGGCGCGGAAACCGAGATCGGCGTCCTCGCAATAGCAGAAGAAACGCTCATCGAAGCCGCCCAATTGCGCGAACAGGCTGCGACGGATGACAAAGGCGGCGCCGCACGGGGCGAAGACGTCCGCGTTCTGTAAATCATCGGGCAAGAGATGGCCGAGGCCCGCGCGATAGGGAAAGCCGAAAAAGGTCAGGCAGTCGCCCGCGCCGTCCATCAGGCGCGGCTCGTCGGCGTTCAGTTGCAGGGCGGTGAAGATGGAAACGTCCGGGTAACGGCGCATGGCCGCTTGCATGGCGTCCGTCCAGTCCGGCGCGACATAGGCGTCGGGATTGATGAAACCGATCCACTCCGTCCTCGCCAGCGCCGCCGCCCGGTTCATGCCCGCCGCAAAACCGAGATTGGCGCCGTGCTGCACCTGACGCACGCGCGGGAATTGCGCCGCCAGCGCCGCCATGTCGAGATCGTCCGAGCCGTTATCGGCATGGATAATGTCGGCGTCCTGCGCGGACAGGGCTTCGAGACAGCGCGTGATCTGCGCGCCGGAGCGGTAGCTGAGGGTGATCAGGGTCAGGTCGCTCACGGCTTAACATCCTCCCTTGCGCAGCGGGGGAGGTGGCGTTGAGCGTAGCGAGATGACGGAGGGGGCCGCCCCCACCGTCCGTATGCCCCCTCCGTCGCGGCCATGAGAAGAACATGGGCCGCGCCACCTCCCCCGCTTCGCAGGGGAGGATAAGGATCATCATGCTCTTTCTTTTCCCTCACGCCGCCTCCCATTCCGCCCGCACGTCCGGGTCGCTTTCCACCTGCGTCGTCTGCAAGGCCGCAAATTCGGAAGGCTCAAGGCCCTGTTTCAAGGCCCAGACGCCCGCGCCGCGCACGACAGGATTGGGCTCGGCCAGCCTCTCGATCAGCACGTCGCGCGTCTCGGCGCATGGATCGTCGCGATAGGCGTTGCCGAGCGCATAGATGACATTGCGCACAAAGCTGTCGCGCCCGATGCGCTTGATTGGCGATTTGCTGAACAGGGCGCGGAAGGCCGCATCGTCGAGCCGCGCCAGATCGGTCAGTTTCAGCGCGTCAAAGCCGTCGCGCGTTTGCAGCCGGATGTCCTGCGCCGTTTGCGCAAACTTGTTCCACGGGCAGGCAGCCAGACAGTCGTCGCAGCCATAGATGCGGTTGCCCGCTGCGCGCCGGAACGCCTGCGGCCAGGCGCCGCGATATTCGATGCTTAGATAGGACAGGCATTTGCGCGCATCTAACTGGTAGGGCGCGATAAAGGCTTCGGTCGGGCAGATATCGAGGCAGGCGCGGCACGAGCCGCAATGGTCGATCTCCGGCGCGTCTTCGGCCAGCACGCGGTCGATGAGGATGACGCCGAGAAACAGCCATGAGCCGAAGTCGCGCGACACCAGATTGGTGTGCTTGCCCTGCCAGCCCAGCCCCGCCAATTGCGCCAGCGGCTTTTCCATCAGGGGCGCGGTATCGACAAACACTTTCAGCTCGCAGCCCGTCTGCGCGACGATCGAGGTCGCCAGCGTTTTCAGCTTCTTCTTGATCAGCTCGTGATAGTCTTCGTTGCGGGCATAGCAACTGATATTGGCCAGGTCAGGCATGGCCAGCCGGTCGCGCGGATCGGTTTCGGGGCCGTAATTATAGCCGAGGACCAGCGCCGAACGCGCCCCATCCCACATGTTGCGCGGATGCCTGCGGCGCGCCAGCGTCTCCTCCATCCAGTGCATTTCGCCGTGCAGGCCCGCCGCCACGAAGGCTTCCAGCCGTTCGGACGCGGCCCAAACTTCGGGCAGGGGCGCAAAGCGCGCGGCGCAAAAGCCAAGCTGATGCGCCTCGGCGCGGATGCGGTCAGGAAGGCCGGCTTCGGGCGTCAAAAATCCAGCTCGGCATAGTGCAGCGACGCCGGTACGCCCGGCAGCTTGTCGGCCAGCAGCGGACGGAAGCATGGGCGCGACTTCATCACCATGTACCAGGTCTTCAGGTGCGGATAGCGCGTCCAGTTGATCTCGTCGAAATAGTCGAGCACCGACAACTGCGCCGCGCAGGCGAAATCGGCATAGGACAGGCTCTGGCCCGCCAGCCAGTCGCGCGTCGCCAGGAGGCTCTCGAAATAGCGCAGATGGTCTTTCAGCGCCTCGCGGCCCGCGCGCATGGCGCCGATATCGGGCGCGCCGCCGCCGATCAGCCGCTTCTCCATCTTTTCGTGCAGCAAAAGCGCATTGACCTCATAGTCGAACTTGCGCTCGAACCAGCCGACGAGGCGGCGGGCCTCGGCGCGTTCGTTGATGTCGCGCGGCCATAGGTTCGGCGTCGGCGCGACCTCTTCGAGATGTTCGAGAATGGCGCGGTTTTCACAGATCCTGTGCTGCTGACCCTGACTTTGACCTTGGCCCTGCGACCCGGCTTCCGGCGTTTCGGTCAGCACCGGCAGAAGGCCGGACGGATTGAGGCGTAAGAAGGCGTCGTCCGGCTCCCAGTATCTGACCGGATTGTCCTCAAAGCTCAGCTTCTTTTCGCCCAAGGCCAGACGCACGAGCCGCGAGTGCGGGTCGAAGGCGAAATGATAGAGCTGGCGCACATAGGCGCCTGGCGCAGGGGCGGCGGGGGAGGCTGACATGCTTCGCTTATGCCTTATTCGCCTCAAAGGAGTCAAAGCGCGCATCGTCCCGTTCGCCGTCTTCCTGGTGGAAAACGCCGCCGTGCGGCTCGGCTTCACCCTTGGGGTCCGGATGGATCAGAATGTCGGCGTTCGGATAGGCGGCCAGAAGCCGGGTTTCGGCGGCGATGATGATGCGGTGCGCCTCCGACAGGCTCAGGCGCGGCGACAGCTCGATGTGCATCTGCACCGCGATATAGGGGCCGTTGAGGCGCGTGCGCAACTGATGCACGCCGAGTATGGCCGGGTCTTCCAGCACCAGCGCCTCGATATGATCGACATCGGCCTCGCCCATCGCCTCGTCCATCAGGTGCGAGGCGGCTTCGCGCAGCACCTGCACCGCGCCCCAGACGAACCAGCCCGCCATGACGAAGCCCGCCAGCGCGTCCACAACCGGAAAGCCGAGCATCGCCGCCGCCACGCCGATCAGGGCGATCAGATTGGTGACCAGATCGGTCAGATAGTGCATGCGGTCCGCCGAAATCGCCACCGATTGCGAGGCGCGCAGGGCCATGTTCTGAAAGCTGACCAGGGCAAGGGTCAGCACGATCGACACGATCAGCACCGCGACGGCGAGGCCGGTATGCTGCAACGGTTCAGGATGCAGTATATGACGCACGCAGTCCTGCATGACCAGCGCCGCCGAGGCGAAGACCAGACCGGCCTGAAACAGGGCCGAAAAGGCTTCGGCCTTGCCGTGGCCGAACGGATGCTCCTTGTCCGGCGGCGTCTTGGCGTAGCGCACGGCGAAGAAGGTGATCAGCGAGGCGATCAGGTCGAGGCCGGAATCGGTCATCGAGGCCAGCACCGAGGACGAGCCGGACACGATCACCGTGTACAGCTTCACAATGACCAAAAGGGCCGCCACCCACACCGACAGGGTGGACGCCGTCATCACCAGGCGTTCAGGCGGCAAGTTACGGAAATTCAGCCAATTAAGGCGCGTCTGTGGCGGCTGGGTCATGGAAATGTCTTATCATGTCGCCAAGGTGACGCAAAGCGCGCACTGGACGCGGAACGCCTTACGGCGCCGCATTCATGTCACGCCAGAAAATCACGTCTGCAAATAGTGTTAATCAAATCTAAATGCGGCGTAGCCAGACGGACGGTTACGTGGCATGTTGGAAAATCAAGATTGATTTTTCGACGACGATAGGTTCGTAAATCGACAGGTAAGGGACGCGTCGCATGCCACGAGTCTGGATCAGCCGCTCCGAGGCGCTGGCGCGTCTTGAGGTCAAGCCGCAAACCCTCTACGCCTATGTCAGCCGCCAGCGCATCGCCGCGCGCAGCGACCCCAATCATCCGCGCATGAGCCTTTATGCGCTCGACGATGTCGAGCGTCTGACCCGGCGCGGACGGGGCCAAGACGCTCGCAAGGACGCGCGTAAGGATGCGCGCGACCTGTCGTTCACCCCCGCCCTGCCGGTCGGCGCCGCCGTGCGCGGCGAGGCGGCCATCGACACCGAAATCTCGATCACCCTGGACGGGCGGCACTATTATCGCGGCAAGGACAGCCTGAAACTGGCCGGGCGCGAGAATTTCGAGGCCGTCGCCGCCCTGTTGTGGCAAAGTCCGGTGTCCAATCCGTTCGGGCCGCTCAAGCCGCGCCCTGACGTCAATTTCCCCGGCGGGCCGCGCACCCGCGTCCTGTCCATGCTCAGCCGCCGCATGGAGGAGGACGCGCTGGCCGATGTCGATCCGAACCGCGATCTGAAGCTGGAAGCGGCCAGCCTGATCAATGAGATGGTCGATGCGGTCACCAATGGCGGCCCGCGCCTGTTCTTCCATCAAAGGCTGGCGCGCGCCTGGAAGGTCTATGATCTGGCCGATGTCGATCTGATCCGGCGCGCGCTGGTCCTGAGCGCCGACACGACGCTGGATGACGCCACCTTCGCCGCGCGCGTCGCCGCCGCGACCTTAGGGCCGCTGGCCGGGCCGGTGATGGCGGGCTTTGCGACCGTGATGGGACCGCGTCTGGGCGGGCGCATTTCGCGCGCCGAATCCTATGTCACCCAGGTGCGCCGTCACGGCAATCCGCAGGCCCTGGCCAAGTCCTATCTCGATCGCGGGCTGGAGCTGCCGGGTTTTGAAAAACCCGTCTCCGCCTCCGAACAGGCGCGCGCCCACAATCTGATCGAGGCGGCGCCGCAAATGGGCGCCGACCTGAAAAACGTGTTGAAAGCAGGCGAAGATCTGACCGGTCAGGGGGCTGGCCTGCCGCTGGCCCTGGCTCTGATCGGCCGCCATCTCGACCTGCCGCGCGAGGCGCCGCTGACCCTCTACGGCATAGGCCGCAGCGCGGGCTGGCTGGCTCACGCTATCGAGCAGATGCAGTCCGGTTCGGCCCCGAAGGCGCGCCTGCGCTATATCGGCGATTATCCGCAGATCGAGGCGTAATCGCCGTTTGCCGCGACGGAAAAACCCGCTTATGAGAGGAGGCTCCATCCCTGGGGTTTTCCATGCACAATCTGCTTGCGGCCTTGCTCGGCGTGATCGAGGGCCTGACCGAATTCCTGCCCGTGTCTTCGACCGCGCATCTGCTGATCTCCGAAAAACTGCTGCAATTTTCCGACCCCGGCGGCAATTTCACCGTCATGATCCAGCTCGGCGCCATTCTGGCCGTGGTGGTGCTGTATTTCCAGCGCCTGTGGAAAGCCGTCATCGACCTGCCGACCAGGCCCGAAGCGCGCCGTTTCGCGCTCAGCGTCATCGTCGCCTTCCTGCCCGCCGCAGTCATCGGGGTGATCATCCACAAGCTGATCGGCGAGATGTTCGAGAACCTGACGATTATCTGCGTCGCCCTGATCGTCGGCGGCGTCGCGCTGTGGCTGGTCGACAGGTTCGCGCCCAAGCCCGAATATCACGACTCGATGCAACTCAGCTTCAAGACCTCGCTGCTGATCGGCCTGTTTCAGTGCCTGGCCATGATCCCCGGCATGTCGCGCTCCGGCTCGACCCTGATCGGCGGCATGTTAAGCCGCGTCGATAAGAAGGCCGGGGCCGAGTTCTCCTTTTTCCTCGCCATCCCGACCATGCTGGGCGCCTTCACGCTCGACTTCGTCAAGAGCTATAAGTCGCTCACGCCCGATCAGTACGGCGCCATCGCCATCGGCTTTGTCGTCGCCTTTCTGGCGGCGCTTGTGGTGATCAAGCCGTTCGTCGGTTTCGTCTCAAAGCGCGGCTATGGCTTCTTCGCCCTGTGGCGGGTGGTCGTGGGCGGGGCGGGCCTCATCCTGATCTACGGCCTGCACGCGCTCTGATCAGGTTCAGGGCGCAAAGGCCCGCACATGGCCGTTGGCGTCGGCGGCGATCAACTCGCCATCAAGCCAGATCGGCGAGGCGATGAAGGCGCCCAGCGCCTTGACCTTTTCGACCGCGCCCTGAAGCTGCTGATCGGGCGCGAACAGGATCTTGGAATCGAACTTGCCGTCGGCGCCGATCAGATGGTCGTCGTCCGCCGCGCCTTCCGGGCTTTGCCAGCGCCAGACCGGCGCGCCCGTCACTTTGTCGATGATCTCAAGCACGCCGTCCATGGTTGCGAAGGCGACATAGCGCCCGTCGATCAGGATCGGCGAGGCGTAGGTCCAGACGCCGGTCTTGACCCGATAGCGCTCGGCGCCGCTTGCCTTGTCCGCCGCGACGAACAGGCCGGTGTCGGAGGTGGCGAAATAGAGGCTGTCCGCATCGACCGCCGCCGTGGTCAGCACCCAGCTTCCCTTGGCGTCATAGGTCCAGCGCCGTGCGCCCGTCGCCGCGTCGAACGCGTAAAGATGCGCGTCGCGCGTCCCGACATAGACCGTATCGCCGTCAAGGGTCGGCGCGGCGGCAACCCCGACCAGTACGCCGTACTGCGCATCGACGCCGCCCTTGAAGCCCCACAGCTTCGCGCCGGTCGCGGCATTGAGCGCGATCACCTGCGTGTCCAGCGCGCCGAAC